>DASXMZ010000253.1:0-12762 GCA_036495385.1 Mucilaginibacter sp.
TGGGATGACGGCATAAAAAATAAATCGGCCCAACTACTTTTAGAAAAGCCGGACCTCAAAGATATGTTTGCTCAACACTATCCAATAGGAGAATTGAAGTTGCCGCCCGCGAAAAATTTTGATCCCGGAAGAATCAGGAATGAAGATTTTTTCATGAAGGTATATGGGCGCGATGAAAATGAAGTAAAGAAAAACCTTGTAGAAATTATATGGTGCCCCAAACTGGTAGGCCAACGAATTACAGTTACCAAAATAAACGAGGTCAACAAAAAACTAATTCAAATATCAAAAGAACTGGATGAACACCCGGAATTAAAAAAATACTTTACCAATATAGGCGGCACGTTTACCTGGCGCAATATTAATGGCACCAACAGGCATAGCATGCATAGTTTTGGGATGACGATTGACATAAACACGGCTTGCTCAGATTACTGGCAATGGTCGTGCAAATGCACTGATGAAAATGCAGTCGTTAAATACAAAAACAGGATACCGCAAATTATTGTAGATATTTTTGAAAAATACGGATTCATTTGGGGTGGTAAGTGGTATCATTTTGACACGATGCATTTTGAATACCGGCCAGAATTATTCGACAACCGTATACAATAAAATTAGAAGACCTAAATCCGATGAAAAGTATTTCAGTTATCCTTTTTGTGTTATTATGCAGTTTTGTATCGACTGATACTGTTACAACCCGCTTCAACGCACCCGCCGGTTATCAGCAGGTTAAGGTGCAGGCTGGCAGCTTTGGCGATTGGTTGCAAAACCTTCCGCTTAAACCGGTGGGTACACAAACCAGGACATATAAAGGCGACATTGCCGCGACAGATGTTTACACCGCAGCTGTAGTTGATATGAGCGTGGGCAACCAGGACCTGCAGCAATGCGCCGACGCGGTTATGCGTTTAAGGGGCGAATACCTTTATCATCTGAAAAAATATGATGACATAGCCTTTCACTTTGAAAGCGGTTTCCGGTGCGACTATGTTCATTATGCCAACGGTTGTCGTTATTCAAACAATCATTGGGTATTAAAAGCAAAAAATGATTATGGCTATAAAACCTTTATGAATTACATGAACCTTGTTTTTAACTATGCCGGAACATTATCGCTGCAAAAGGAGTTAAAAAAAGTTCAAAACCCCGATGATCTGCAGACTGGCGATGTTTTTATAAGAGGAGGATCGCCGGGACATTGCTTTATCGTGATGGATGTTGTGGAGAACAGTCAGCATAAAAAGCTGTTTTTATTGGCGCAAAGCTTTATGCCGGCGCAAAATATACAAGTATTGCAATATCGTTCGCCCTGGTTCAGTATGGACATACCCAGCGACATTGCGTATGGCGAACTAATAAATAAAACCTACTTAAAACGGTTCGATAACTAAATGTTTATCATTAAAGATTCCCTCCCTGGAGGGGGTGCGCTGAATTGCGTAGTGGCAGGGGTGGGTTCGTCGCTATAAATCGCGTACACACCCCGCTCAACAGGCGAATCGCACACCCCACGCTTTTTGATATAATGCGCTAAACGGCTTTCACCCCCGCCGCCGCCCAAAAAACCAGGTAACCCGGCTTCGTTTTGCTGATGGCAATACTTTTAAGTTTCCTTGAAGGGTCAGGATGAATGTTTAGCAAATCAATATTATGATGATCTTTTTCGGTCATATTATTTTTGTTACCCCATTTGGCAAGGTCGTGCGCCAGGTAGCAAACATTGGGGTCATTAGCTGGGATATCATTATAATAATCAGGCAACACGAAGTCCTTAACTTCAACACCATCTGTATATTTAAAATGTACTTGTAGAGACGATGGGCCCTCGGCACTCGTAAGAGCAAGGTAAATAGCTTTGTATTTATTATTGGGTACAGAAAATTCAACCATTCCTTGACCCATAATTGCACAGGCCTGGTCATGTAGCGCGTCATTATTTGAATAATGCAATTTTATTTCAGGTTGTGAATCGTTTGCGGGGAACAATCCCCCGTCAGGTAATGCATGTGGGTCTTTGTCGCCATTAAACAATGCTGCGGATAGTGTTAAATAGCCATCACCAGCTCCGTTTCCATCAATTCCTTTGGTCCAGGTAATAAGGTTTTTATTTTTAAGAACAGTGACCGGCCGTGCATTCAGCAAATGGTTTATATTAAATTGTATAGTTGTTTTGTTATCCTGGTAGATTGGGCCTGCGCAAAATAGAAAAGAAAAAAAGGCAACAGTAGTTATTTTTATCATAAATCAATTGGTTCTTTTTCAAAATTAAAAAATGATCAGAGATCATTTACAAAACGTAGAGACGCAATATTTTGCGTCTCTACAACGCAGATTCACATTTCGCATCCTTCAAATAGTGGCTAAAATCACCGGTTTTAATAATCCCAACCAATTCTCCCTTCACCTCAATAACGCCATTGTATTTATCCAGTCGCAACCGCCCCTTAAAAAGACGACCCCTCTCAGTTTCAATAAAACGTTGCAGGTTGCCGAAAGTCTCTTTCCTGCAAACATCTTCCAGTCCGTTTTTATAAACAATTAGCCTCGCCTGTTTTTCGCAGTGCTCAATGGCAAACGAAAACTCACTATTAAGTTTTAAAGCAATCATTTCAACGTGATAAACAATGGCTGAAATTTAAGTATTTAGAAAAGACATTCTAAGAAATTCTTTAAAAATGCCTCTTAAAAACTGTTTGATTATGTAATAATAGTTAACAAAGGAAATGCACAAAGTGTTGATAACTTTGGTGGTAGAGAGTGGTAAAATGTGGTAATAAAAATCTAATTTTACATTACAATAAGTGCAAAGTCACGACCATGTCCTATTTAACCGGCGAATTTGAATGTAAATTAGATACCAAAGGGCGTATGATGATCCCTGCGGGCCTCAAAAAAAAGCTTCCCGAAGCTGACAGTGAAGGCCTTGTGATCAATCGTGGCTTTAAAAAGTATCTTGTTATTTACACCAAAAAAGAATGGGACAAAAAGCTTGACGAACTCAATAAACTTAATCAATACGAAAGTAAAAATATAGAATTTATCCGGTATTTCACCCGCGGCGCAACGGAGCTCACGCTCGATAGCACAGGTCGCATAAACCTGCCAAAGCTGTTACTGGATTATGCAAAGATCGACAGTGACGTTGTGCTTACCTGCCAGATAAACAAAATAGAAGTTTGGGATAAGGAAGCATACCGCCTGATGATTGAAAACGAGCCAGACAACTTCGCAGATCTTGCGGAAGAGGTAATGGGCAGCAAGGGAAAGGGGGCAATTAATGAGTAATTACCATACTCCTGTTATGCTGAATGAATGTATTGAAGGTTTAGATATTAAACCTGACGGTACCTATGTTGACGTAACATTCGGCGGTGGTGGCCATTCGCGCGAGATATTAAAACATTTAAAAGGTGATGGAAAATTGCTGGCGTTTGATCAGGACGTCGATGCGAAGCAAAATTTGATCGACGACGAGAGGTTTATATTTGTTGATCAGAATTTCCGTTACTTAAAAAACTTTTGCCGCTTATACGATGCCATCCCGGTCGACGGAATATTAGCTGATTTAGGGGTTTCATCTTACCAATTTGACCAGGCCGAACGCGGTTTCTCCATTCGCTTCGATGCCGAATTAGACATGAGGATGAACAGGCAGGCCGGGCTAAGTGCAAAAGAAGTAGTTAATACTTATGGAGAAGCTGAATTGCACCGTATATTTGGTATTTATGGTGAAATTCAAAACGCAAAGTCTTTAGCGAATACCATTGTAACTGCCCGCTTAAATTCGCCTATTGTTACCGTTGCTGATCTGAAAAATGCCATTTCAAACAGAATTCCGCGTGGAAAGGAGAATAAATATCTTGCCCAGGTCTTTCAGGCACTGCGCATAGAAGTAAACCAGGAGTTAGAAGCACTAAAAGATTTTTTAAGTCAGTCCGCCGAAGTATTGGTTTCGGGAGGGAGACTGGTGGTAATGTCATACCATTCATTGGAAGACAGGCTGGTGAAAAACTTTATTGCCAAGGGCAAATTCAGCGGCGAGGTGGAAAAGGACCTGTACGGTAATGAGAATAAACCTTTTAATGCGGTAAGCAGGGGAGCTATTACTGCATCGGCCGAAGAAATAAACAACAACAACCGGGCACGGAGCGCTAAATTAAGAATAGCGGTAAAGAAATGACCAATAGGCTGCGTACACAAATTGATGAAGAAGAGGAAGTTGAAAAGGAAATTGTTGAAAGGAAAGTTCCTGAAAAAGAAATTCCTGATAACTTTTTGACGCAACTTTTTACTAAGGGGATAATCAACGCCGAAACGGCTACCAATGCGCTGCCGTTCATCTTATTTCTTGCCTTATTGGGGATGATCTATATCGCCAACAGGCACCTGGCCGAAAGAAACATACGTGACATTGATAAGATAAGCAAGGATGTTAAAGAACTGAGTTACGACTATAAAACTACCAAAGCCGAGCTTGCCTACAAGAGTACGCTGACTGAAGTAGCTAAACGTGCCGATACGCTTGGGATAAAAGAATCGGTTCAGCCGCCGCAAAAAATCGTAGAGGAGGTGAAGGATGAGCATTAGGACCAATATACTGATAAGGGTTTACCTTGCTTTCGGGCTGATCTTGCTTTTTGCTGGGGCGGTGGTGTTTCAATTGTACCGTGTGCAATTTATCCAGGGGAAAAAATGGAAGGCCATGTCATCAAGTCTATCCACAGAATACCAAACGGTTGAGGCCGCAAGGGGGAGCATCTTTTCTAATGATATGGATCTGCTGGCTACTTCGGTGCCCGAATATGAACTTCATATGGATATGCTTGCCGCAGGAATTGCCGATGATCACACTTTTAACGAGAAAGTTGACTCATTGGCTATGAAGCTTTCGCAGCTATCCGGTGGGAGAACTGAACGGGAATATTCACGTTTGTTGCGCAATGCGCGTAAGGATAGTTTACGTTACTTATTAATAAGGAGAAAGGTATCGTTCCAGGAATTAAAACAAATCCGCAAGTTTCCCATCTTTAATATGGGTAAATACAAAGGCGGTTTAATTGTTATTGAACAGAATAAGCGCATACTTCCTTTCCGTTCATTGGCGGCGCGGACTATCGGGTACAAAAACGAAAATGTTAAAAATGCGGTGGGGCTTGAAGGTGCTTACGCAAGCTACATCAATGGAGAAAGCGGCAAACGCCTTATGGAGCGCATAGCCGGAGGAGTATGGATGCCCGTTAATAACGGAGAAGAAGAAATATCACCTAAAGAGGGCGCGGATATAATATCGACAATCGATGTTAACTACCAGGATGTGGCTCAGGATGCGCTAAAAAAACAATTAATAAAAAATCAGGCTGATCATGGCTGCGTGGTATTAATGGAAACGGCAACCGGTGAGATACGGGCTATTGCAAATTTTACCCATACTAAGGACGGGGATTATAAGGAAGAGTTAAACTATGCTATCAGCGATGCCGCAGATCCGGGTTCAACCTTTAAACTGGCTACATATATGACTGCATTTGAGCAGCATAAAATTGACACTAATAGCATTGTGGATGTAGAGGGGGGCAAATATAAAGTGCCGAAGGGACCTACTATTACTGACGCGGAATTGGGAAATCATGTTATGACCGCAAAGCATGCATTTGAAGAGTCGTCAAACGTAGCAGCCGCGAAGTTTATTTATAGTCACTACTATAATCACCAAAAGCAATTTACCGATGGGCTTTACAGCTATCATTTAAACGAAAAGCTTAACCTTCAAATATCGGGCGAAGGTATCCCGATTGTTAAAAACCCCAAAAGCCGCAGCTGGAATAAAAATTACTCCCTGCCGGAAATGGCTTACGGGTATGAAATGAAGATAACTCCCTTGCAAATGCTTACTTTTTATAATTCTGTTGCCAATAATGGTAAAATGATAGCGCCAATATTTGTAAAAGAAATACGCAGGTTGGGCAATACAGTTGAACAATTTAAGGCCAGGGTTATTAATGAAAAAGTATGTTCGGATGCGACACTTGGTAAAATGAGGAGCATGCTTGAGGGCGTAGTTAACGAGGGTACCGGA
Organism: Mucilaginibacter sp.; assembly: GCA_036495385.1. GTDB lineage: Bacteria > Bacteroidota > Bacteroidia > Sphingobacteriales > Sphingobacteriaceae > Mucilaginibacter. Next base: position 6,083 of record DASXMZ010000253.1, read on the forward strand.
AAAAACGTTATAAAAAACACATTGTATTCGGTAGCCGGTAAAACCGGGACGGCGCAAATAGCAAATGGCTCATCAGGCTATGGTGAAAAAAAGACATACCAGGCGTCATTTTGCGGATATTTTCCGGCTAATCATCCAAAATACACAATGATTGTAGTAATCAATCACCCTACCACAGGCGACTATCTCGCGGCAAAAGTTGCAGGGCCGGTTTTCAGAGAAATAGCGGACCGTGTTTATTCAAGTGATTTGGAAATGAACGAGGCAGCGCCGGTGCATTATTTAGGGAATACAAATCTGCCTGAAATTAAAAAAGGCAATTTAAAGGCGCTGAAACAAGTATATACAAAGTTGGGCGTTAAACCTTTGTATGCATCAAACAATACCACAAATAGTGGGGTAGATACGACTAGTGGTGTTGCGTTTGAAGATGATAAATACAAAAGCGGGATAGTCCCATCAGTAACAGGCATGGATTTAACCGACGCATTATATTTATTGGGTAACGCCGGTTATAAAGTAATTGTCCGCGGAAGCGGCTCGGTGATCAGTCAATCGGCTACCAGGGGAAGCATCATACCAAAAGGATCAAAAATAACAATTGAATTGCAATGAAGTATTTAAGCGACATCATAGAGGGGCTTGCATTTACTGAACTCCAGGGCAGTGCAGATATGGAAATATCTGCTGTGGTTTTTGATTCAAGAAAAGTAATCCCTGGCTGTTTATTTGTGGCCGTAAAAGGCACATTGGCAGACGGGCACGATTTCATTTTGCAGGCCATAAATGATGGCGCAGTAGCTGTAATTTGCGAGGTTTTGCCCGCACGCGTTACCGGCGAAGTTGATTTTTTAATGGTGGCAAATTCTGCCATAGCGCTGGGAATTGTATCGGCTAATTTTTATGATAACCCATCAGCTAAATTAAAATTGGTGGGCGTAACGGGGACCAACGGTAAAACAACCATCGCCACGCTGCTTTATAAATTATTTACCGACCTCGGTTATAAATGCGGATTACTTTCAACCGTCGAAAATCAAATAAACGGCAGGGTGATCGCGTCCACGCATACAACACCTGATCCTATTGAATTGAATAGTTTGATGAATGATATGGTAGAGGAAGGATGCGACTATTGCTTTATGGAAGTAAGCTCACATGCCATTGCGCAGCATCGCATTGGGGGACTACGGTTTTCAGGAGGAATCTTCTCAAATCTTACACACGATCATTTAGACTACCATAAAACTTTTGACAGTTACCTGAAAGCGAAGAAAACCTTTTTTGATGAATTGCCTGCAAATGCCTTTGCATTAACAAATACCGATGACAAAAACGGGAAGGTAATGCTGCAAAATACAAAGGCCCACAAAAAGACCTATGGTCTTAAAAGCATGGCCGACTACAAGGCAAAGATCCTAGAAAACCAATTTGAAGGCTTGTTGCTGCAGATTGATAATGAAGAGGCTTGGTTTAAAATGGTAGGTACTTTTAATGCTTATAACTTGTTGGCTGTGTACGCTGCTGCCATGCTGCTTGAACAGGATAAAACCAAAATTTTAACCAGCCTAAGCAAACTTACCGGTGCAAGAGGCCGCTTTGATTATATAGTTGCACCAAACAAAATTATCGGCATTGTTGACTATGCGCATTCGCCCGATGCCATTGTGAATATATTAAGTACCATTCACGACATACGGAAAGGGAACGAAAAAGTAATCACCGTTATTGGATGTGGTGGCGACAGGGATAAAACCAAGCGCCCCATAATGGCAAAAACAGCCTGCGAATGGAGCGACAGGGTAATCCTTACATCGGATAATCCCCGCTCAGAAGATCCGGCTAAGATTATAAAAGACATGGAAGAAGGCGTTGATCCGGCATTTAAACGATACACAGTTAGCATAGTGGATAGGAGAGAAGCAATTAAAACAGCATGTATGCTTGCCAAACCGGGAGACATAGTATTGGTTGCCGGAAAAGGTCACGAAAAATACCAGGAAATAAAAGGTGTAAAAACCCATTTCGATGATATGGAGGAGTTGATGGAGCAGTTTAAGTTGTTGGTGTGAATGTGCAGATATGCAGATTATAGATGTGCAGATGTTTAAAATGTTTGGAAGCGTGGATGTTTGAATTATCGAATTGAAGATTATTAAGAAATAGCCAAAGGAAGATAATGGGTGAAAAGCCGAATTTGATAGTTGATTTAACGTTTAGTTTCTCTTTAAAAATAATTGCATTTACTGAAATGCTCGAATCAAAGAAGAAATTCAATATGGCGAATCAGCTTTTTAAGAGCGGTACTTCAATTGGCGCAAATGTCAGGGAAGCGCAGGGCGCAGAAAGCAAAAATGATTTTAAGCATAAGTGCAAAGTGTCATACAAAGAAGCAGAAGAAACGGAATATTGGTTAAAATTATGCCAGCGTGCTGAAAATTATCCTTTTGAACAAGATATGTTAGACGATGTACAGTCGATTATAAGAATATTAGGAAAGATAATTTCATCAACAAAATAAAAATTAGTCGATGTGCGAATTACAGATGTGCAAATGTTGGATGATAAGTTATTAAGATAAAGATGAACAACAAGCAAGAATTCAAAAACGAAATAGAAATTATTTTAAAATCCGCACATCTGCACATTTGCATATCTGCACATTAAAAAATAGTATGTTATATTACTTATTTACTTACCTAAACAAAAACTACAATATTCCGGGCGGCGGGGTGTTTCAGTACATTACGTTTCGCACGGCCATGGCGGTAATTACTTCGTTAATAGTGACAACCGTTTTCGGACGCAGGTTGATTGACTATTTGCGATTTAAACAGGTGGGTGAGTCGATAAGGAATTTAGGCCTGGAAGGCCAGATGCAGAAAGCCGGAACACCTACAATGGGTGGTATAATTATAATTTTGGGTATACTGATTCCAACTTTGTTGTTTGCCAAGTTGGAGAACATTTATGTGATTATGATGATCGTCACCACTATTTGGCTTGGTGCCATTGGTTTTTTGGACGACTACATCAAAGTATTCAAAAAAAATAAAGAAGGTTTAGCAGGTAAGTTTAAAATAACCGGACAGGTGAGCCTGGCTTTGTTTATTGGCTTCACCATGTACTCTAACCAGAATATTACTATGCGTCAGGAGGTTAAACCGCCTGTAAAATTTGATGTTCCTGTTGATTTTCACATGCGTGGCAACCGGCCTGTTTATACCCAGGATGTCCATTCTACAAAAACTACCATGCCGTTTTATAAGAATAACGAATTTGATTACGGCAAGGTGTTGAAGTTTATGGGCACAGGCTATGAGCGTTATTCGCTAATGGTATTTATGTTCTTTGTTATCATAATCATAACCTTTATATCAAACGGCGCGAACATAACTGATGGAATCGACGGGCTGGCGACGGGTACCTCGGCAATTATAGGGATAACCCTGGCCATCCTCGCTTATGTATCTGGTAACGTGGTTATTGCTGATTACCTCAATATCATGTTTATACCAAATTCGGGAGAGCTGGTAGTTTTTGCCGGCGCCTTTGTAGGTGCTTGTGTTGGTTTTCTATGGTACAACTCGTATCCCGCACAGGTGTTTATGGGCGATACAGGCAGCCTGGCAATAGGTGGTATCATAGCTGTATTTGCTATAATGATACGTAAGGAATTAATGGTGCCGCTGTTATGCGGAATTTTCCTGGTCGAGAACTTCTCGGTAATTATCCAGGTTTCCTGGTTTAAATATACCAAGCAGAAATTTGGCAACGGGCGCAGGGTTTTCTTGATGGCACCATTGCACCATCATTACCAGAAAAAAGGTTTCCACGAAGCAAAAATTGTAACACGGTTTTGGATCATCGGGATATTGCTTGCAATCGTATCAATAATAACATTAAAGCTGAGGTAGAGCCCCCTGGCCCCCTAAAGGGGGAACAGAAGAGTGTAGAATAAAAGTAAAAAGTTGGAGAAACGTATAAAATGAGTGAGAACAAGAACCTTCCCAATCAAAAACTCCCCCGCCAGCTGGCGGGGGCGGGTGGGCCTGGGCTTATTGCCATTCTTGGTGCGGGCGAAAGCGGGGTGGGAGCGGCATATCTTGCTCAAAAGCAGGGTTATGATGTTTTTGTATCCGATTTTGGCGCTATCGCAGATAATTATAAAAAGCAATTACAGGACTGGAATATAGGGTTTGAGGAAAATCAACATACTGAAGTAGAAATTCTGAAAGCCGTTGAAGTAATAAAGAGTCCGGGTATTCCAGACAAAGCCCCGATCATAAAAAAGATAAAAGAGAAGGGCATACCTTTAATATCAGAAATTGAATTTGCAGGCCGATACACCGATGCAAAAATTATAGGCATTACCGGCTCAAACGGAAAAACTACTACCACCAGCTTAACTTATCACATCCTTAAAAATGCAGGATTGAATGTTGGCCTGGCAGGTAATATCGGAAAGAGTTTTGCCTACCAGGTGGCCACCGAAAACTTTGATACTTATGTACTGGAGCTAAGTAGTTTCATGCTCGACGATATGTTTAAGTTTAAAGCTGATATCGCCGTCCTGTTAAATATCACTCCGGACCATTTGGACCGGTATGATTATAAGTTGGAAAACTACGCGGCGTCAAAATTCCGGATCACGCAAAATCAAACTGCCGGTGATTTTTTTATTTACTGTGCTGATGACCCGGAAACAATAAAGGAAATGAAAGAGCGAAATTTTGCGGCTCAGCAATTTCCATTTTCTATAGAAAAAAAGATTGAAACGGGAGCATATCTCGATAAAGACAATATTGTCATAAATATCCATAACGAAAATTTTCAGATGTCAATTACAGAACTGGCCCTTCAGGGTAAACACAACATTTACAACTCGATGGCTTCGGGTATAGTGGCTAAATTGCTGGAAATTACTAACCCTGTTATAAGGGATAGTATGAGCAACTTTAAAAACATTGAGCACAGGCTGGAGTCGGTTGGCAAAATACAGGGTATTAGCTTTATTAACGACTCAAAGGCGACAAATGTTAACTCGACATGGTATGCGCTTGAAAGTATGACGACGGACGTGATATTGATTCTGGGAGGAGTTGATAAGGGGAACGACTATTCCATGCTTAAGGACCTTGTGAGGCAAAAAGTTAAAGCAATAGTATGTTTAGGCAAGGACAACAAGCGCATCCACGATGCTTTTGAAGATGACGTGGAAGTGATTGTAAATACCCATTCGGCACAGGAAGCTGTACAGGTATCCTATCACCTGGCAGCTAAAGGAGATACGGTATTGCTTTCACCAGCATGCGCCAGCTTCGATCTTTTTAAAAACTACGAAGACCGTGGCCGCCAGTTTAAACAGGCAGTGAAAGAATTGTAAATGTGCGGATGTGTGGATGTGCAGATGTGCAAATGAGGGAATTTGAAGATTTGACAAGTTATTGATGTTAAAATAAGGAAAAACAAAAAGTCTCTCCGCCAACTGGCGGAGGAGATTTAGAGGGGGCTAGGCTTATGAATAAAATACTCGATAATACAAAAGGCGACCGCTGGATATGGCTCATCGTAATATTGCTGTCAGTTATTTCATTACTGGCAGTTTATAGTGCGATAGGAACACTTGCATACAAGCGTGGGGTGGGTGCCGAATCTATTTTAATGAAACACCTTGCCATGATAGTTGGCGGTATTTTGTTGATGTACATTTCGCACAAACTCGATTATCGGTATTACAAGGGTATTTCAAAGTTGTTAATGATTATTACGCTGCCGCTTTTGGTTTACACACTTGTTTTTGGCAATCATGTAAATGATGCCAGCAGATGGATAGCCATACCCGGTACAGGATTAAGCTTTCAAACTTCCGATTTGGCAAAACTTGCCTTGATAACTTACCTGGCGCGTACTTTATCGCTAAAGCAGGAGAAGATAAAAGATGTTAAGCAATCTTTTATCCCGATAATGGGTTCGGTTTGTTTGGTGTTTATCCTGATTGCATTGGCTAATTTATCTACAGCATTGATGCTTTTTGGTGTTAGTATTTTACTGCTGATCATTGGTCGTATCAGTATAAAGCAAATCGCCACGGTGTGCCTTGCGGGAAGTATATTATTGGCAGGCGTTATGTTTTTGGGGCCACGCCACAAAACGTACGCATCCCGGATACATGCATTTATGCACCCCGAAGTAGCAAACCCTGATAAATCATACCAGGCGGATCACGCAAAAATCGCAATCGCTACGGGCGGCATATTTGGAAAAGGAGTTGGAAAAAGTGATGAAATAAATTACCTGCCCGAAGCTTACTCAGATGAGATTTATGCGATAATAATTGAAGAATACGGGCTTATCGGCGGACTAGTTTTAATAGGCATTTATCTCTTTTTGTTATATCGCTGTATTAAAATTGTAACCCGGGCACCAAAGGCGTTTGGGGCGCTGCTGGCAGCCGGATTAAGCTTTAGCTTAACCATACAGGCATTTGCTAACATGGCCGTAGCAGTGGGGCTTGGTCCGGTTACCGGTATCCCTTTACCACTGGTAAGTATGGGAGGAACATCGATCTTATTTACCAGTGTTGCGTTCGGCATCATACTATCCGTAAGCAGGGATATTGATGAGCCTAAAAAGGTAATTGTTGGAGAAATAAGGGAGTTGAGCCCCCTGGCCCCCTA
>DASXMZ010000254.1:0-3668 GCA_036495385.1 Mucilaginibacter sp.
TACAGAGCAGTAAGAAAAGGCAATTTTTCTACAATAGGCCATTGTATGCTTAGCACTCCATTTACAATTAAAGAGCGAATGGATAAACCTGTTTTATCTCCCGAATTTGAATATGAATCGCATGGAATGGAAGATCCCAGAATCGTAAAAATTGGCGAACTTTATTACTTCTCTTACATCGCATTTAACGGAACGAACGCCCTTGGAGCCCTTGCAACTTCTTCAGATTTGAAATGTTTTAAGAAAGAGGGAATAATAGTTCCGCAGATCAAATATGATGATTTTAGAAGACGTACTAAAGGTAAGGAAGAATTATTCGAAAGATATAGTAATTATATTAAAGGGGAGCAAGATTTTATAGCCGATAAAGATTTTGTTTTCTTTCCGCGCAGGATAAACGGGAAATTGACCTTTTTGCATCGTATAAAACCTGATATACAAATTGTAAGTGTAAAAAGTTTACAGGAGTTAACCAGTGATTTTTGGAAAAACTATTTTCAACATTTCGAAGAGCGTATTATGCTCCGATCGAGATATCCCCATGAAATAAATTATGTAGGTAGCGGTTGCCCTCCCATTGAAACTGAACACGGTTGGCTGTTTATTTATCATGGAGTAAAGGACGCTGTAAAAGGTTATGAATATTCGGCATGCGCTGCGCTATTGGATTTGGACGACCCCCGTAAAGAAATCGCGCGTTTGCCTTATCCTTTATTTAAGCCGGAGTTAGAATATGAACTGGCCGGAGACGTAGATGACGTATGTTTCCCGACCGGTACGGTATTAGCGGGAGATATCCTTTATATTTATTATGGAGCAGCCGATGATATTATTGCTTGTGCATCGGTAAGCTTTTCAGGGTTAATTAAGGAGTTATTGTTAATAGGGAATAATAATCGGAGCAGATGAATTGTCAATTCAACTTGCTTTTTGGTCTCCAATCCGGCCTTGCTCCTTCAACTCGTTCAATTCCATTTCGTAAGCCTTCATCCGGGCATGCAGAATATCCAGTTCGGTACGCATCATTTGTATTTCGGTAATCAGCTTGGCCGATTCGGGTTTGTTAATCTTCTTTTCACCGGTACCAAGTATGAGCCACTCGGGGGAATACTTTAATTGAAAGCACAGCTTTCGAATAAGATAATAGCTTACGTCTTGCTTTTTATTGATCACCTTGCTGATAAAACCCTGGTCTACACCAATCGAGCCGGCAAGGCCAAGCTGCCCGCCATTCTCCTTAACAATTACCTTTAACCGCTTTATTATTGCTTCGTCAGACATTTGATTGCAATAATAAACAAAGTCGTGGAATAGTCAATAGTTATTATAACAACCGAAATTTTTCACCTGAAATTTTTAACAAAACGGCACATAGATTATGAAAACAGGGTTTTAACCAACCAGGCCCAGTGATCTGTTCCGGTTTGCTTGTGCGAGCAATTCGTCCAGTTTTGAATTATAGTCTTCGAGCGAGATTTGCCCGTTATTGTATTTTGATGATAAAAGCAGGAGTTCCTGTATTTTTATCTGTTTTGTATTTTTGTTATTATAAATACCTGCCATAGTCGATTTCCCGCCCTTATTTTTTGGAACATCATCGCTTAATGCCGCTTTTAGTTTGTTTATTTTTTGTTCAGTCGATTTTAACATGTGCATAGTAGGTGCACTTTTGTTTTCTTTTATGATTGTGTTGACTTTTTTAGCTTGTTTTTTGTCAGACTCCAATATCCATATCATAAAAGCAACGCCGCCCAATAAAAAGGAAAAAAATAAATACATTGCTATAAAAATATTAAGAGCTATTGTTAATGCGATGATAGAAATTTTTAAAGCATGAATTTTCCGGATGTTTTTAGAAAATTAATTACTTTAATCTTAGCTACAATTTTTACGGTACTAATTAAAAAATGGTTACAATTCCAGAAGATTATTTTATAAGGATGGTATAAAAACGGGCTAGTAAATCCGAAGGGATTCTTTTAATTTTTAATTAAGCGCGAATAATTATTTGTTAAGCTCTATTACCTTTTCATAACAATAGAATTTTAAATTTGGACGGAAACTTAATCCTATCTCACCTGCAAACTTGTACCCCAATTTAGGGAATAGGCGTTGTGTGGCGTCGTTATTAGTATTGGTGTCAATGCGCAGCTTATTAATGCCCCGGTTAATCGCTTCCTGTTCGGCCTGCAACAACAGCGCGCCTGCAATACCTTTGCCTCTATATTGGGGGCTCACGGCCAGCCGGTGTGTTACAATGGCCTGCTCGGTTATGTCCCAGCCAACACCAGCGTATTCCGGCTCCTGATCAGTGGTGATGGCTGCAATGCCGGCAATTACGCCATCAGCTTCAGCTACCCAAAGCTGTTTCAAGGCAATATCATTTTCAAATACCTGTTTATTTGGATAAGTACTATCCCATTGAAAATTCCCCGATGCATTCATAGCGGGTACAACTTCGGCAATCAACTGTATTATTTTAGGAATGTCATTTAATTTAGCAAGACGGATTAACATTGAAATTGATTTTCACTAAAGTATCTTAAATAGAATAATTGGCCAAAGTTTTAGTTTGAATCAGAACAAGGATTTTACCTGGGAGTGAATTAGTTGTTTTTTTTTGATATTAAATCAAATATCTTACTTATTCACAACTATTTTTTGTTTGCTGCTCCTGTGCATCACTTTTATGATTTTGGATGCGCTTTTCCATTCGAACAAATGGATTAACCATATAGTGAAACGCATTAAACCTTGCATGTTGATAAGCCCCTGCCCTAATTTGTTAATGGTTTGGTCGCGCTGCGAAATGCAGGCAGTATAATCCGCTCCCTGTTTTTTTGAAAGGTCTTCGGCAAAACACCAGGCGCCGTCGCGGGCGTTGTCTATGCTAAACTGTATTAAGATAGATGTTTGATTAGTAGCGTGCAAACCCAATAACGATAAAAGTGGTGAAACGCGGTCTATGTCGTTTAACACCTGGTAGGTTAAGGATGATATGATGGTGTTTATCATGTCAAAATCCTTTTGGATAGTATCCAATTGTCCACCCGATACTTCGACCGCCGCAATACCAAGATCAAGGTTAATGTGGGCATTCATGCCCAATAACAGTTGTTGTAAAACAAGGGCTGATGATTTTTTGGTGGTTTCAAACGCTATCTGCCAGGACGAACTGAGCTGTTGACCATTTTTCCAGGCCGTAAAGGCATCCAGGTAACGGTTGGCAAATATTACATCAAATTTCCCCATCAGTTCTCCGTTTTCAAACTGACCTTTAGCTATACCTTCCTTTACACCTGCTGTAACCTTATAATACAACGCAGCAAAGAACCCAATCCGGTTATTAGTCTGTACACTTTCAGCAATTATGCTTTCTAACCGGGTCAGAATATGGTCAATGGTTTTTGGCGGCATATTTTTATTGAATTTATTTTGCTGGATTATTAATCGTCAGATAGATCCGATGCAAGACTCCGGGAACTATCGTTAAAGTGAGCTAAAACAGTTTCGTAAATTTCATCATCCTTTCCTTTAATCCATCTTAAAGGGATAGCTATCCGGCTGCCATAATCAGATTCCCATTTCAAATTTATCTGCATGGTTGAAGCGCTTCTGCCGCGAATAAGTTTTATTTCCTTAATATCTTTCCAGCCTATGCTAACGTC
>DASXMZ010000255.1:0-8182 GCA_036495385.1 Mucilaginibacter sp.
AACTAAACCCAGTGGCGACTCAACAAACACCCTAATGTAACCAAACTCATACTCGCCCCTTTTTGTAGGGCGCAATACATAGTTGATTAATTTGCGCTGCCGCGGATTTAAAAGTGTTTTGAACCAGATGTCCCTTTTTTGAAATTGAAAGGGTATTTCGTCTATAATACCGACACTGATATTAAATGAATACCAGTTTTCGATATAAATACCCAGTTCATTATCATCACTATTACTCAACCGTTCGGGCGCATGACGTTTGGCAAATACGCCTCTGCGGGTGCGGTATAGCAGCACAATGTCGAAGAAAATCAGTAATTCCAATGTGTAGAATACGAGTTGCGGTATGATACCCAGCCACGGGAAAAAGAAGGCGAACGTAAAAAGCACCGCACAGCAACCCAACCCGATGAAAAGCCGGTTGGTTAAAAACAGATCTTTATAAAATAAGCCGAATATTTTTTTCACTATATTTTTTGAGCAAAAAGCATAAGGCTGAAAGCCGAACGCTTTTTTGTTTTACGCAATTTTTTACTTTACTCTAATATGCTCTGAGCTTTTTGCTTTTTGCTTTCAGCTTTAACCTTTTACCTTTCGCCTTACCCCTTCACCTCGGTACTTCAATTTTCCGAATAATTTGCGCAACCACATCATCCGGCGTTACGCCTTCCATTTCTTTATCGGGCGTAAGCATAATCCTATGTCTTAAAACTGGTGCGGCAACATGAATAATATCATCAGGCGTAACAAAATCCCTTCCTTGGATACCCGCTATTGCTTTTGCCGAGTTTATCATTGCCAATGACGCGCGGGGTGATCCGCCTAAATATAGTGACTTGTTATTGCGGCTTTCGTGAATGATCTTAGCGACATATACCAATAACTTATCTTCAACATGAAGCCCCATCACCTGCTGACGCAATGAAACTATATCCTTCGCTGCCAATACAGGTTGGATATGTGTAAGCTGCTCAATTGTTTTTTGTTGGTGTTGTTGTGTCAGAATAGCTATTTCCTCGTCGAGCGAAGGATATTTTACCTCTATCTTAAACAGGAAACGGTCCAGTTGAGCTTCGGGCAAACGATAAGTACCTTCATGTTCAACGGGGTTTTGGGTTGCCAAAACCGTGAAAGGTTCTTGCATTAAATAAGTCTGCCCGTCAATGGTGATCTGGCGTTCTTCCATCACTTCAAAAAGCGCTGATTGTGTTTTAGCAGGCGCCCTGTTAATTTCGTCAATCAATATGATATTGCCGAAAATAGGCCCATGCTTGAATTCAAAATCTGCCGCCTTTGGATTAAATACCGAAGTTCCTAAAATATCCGAAGGCATAAGGTCGGGTGTAAACTGTATACGGGAGTATTTTGCATCAATTGATTTTGCTATCAGTTTCGCCGTTAAAGTTTTGGCAACGCCAGGCACCCCTTCAATTAATAAATGACCGTCGGCAAGTATGCCTGCAATAATCAGGTCGATGCTGTCTTGCTGCCCAACAATGATTTTTGCCAGCGTGGCCTTTATTTGTTCAACGGCAGCATTAAGTTTACTCAGATCTGTTCTCTGTTCAAATATTTCATCTTCCATATTTACCTGGATTTGATATAAAATTGTTCTATAAGTTTGTTTAGTTCAATTAGCTCTTTGTCGTTAACTACCGACTGGACGCTGATGTATTTAATGTAGCCAATTAATTCGTTAGCTAAGGTGCTTTCAATTCCCAGTTTTGAAATTAGTTTTTCAATAAATTCGTTATCAAGGGTATTGGTCTTTATCTGATATTCGTCGCGCAAATAAGTAAAAAGATAAAGAATCTTTTTATGAGCAATGTTGATGTTATCGCGCTTTTCATAGTAAACCTGGCCTACTACTTTAACAAAGTTTAAAGTTGAATTTTGAAGAGGTTCAATTACCGGAATAATGCGTTGCCGGCGTTTCATTTCATATAAAACAAATATGAGGATACCAAATAAGCTCAAATAATAGGCCCATTCCAGGTTAGGATGTTCAAAAAATACACGTAGGGGTGACATATCCTCTGACATATCGCCATTTTGAAATTCGTCCCAATATAAGTTGTTTGTTACCGGCAAATATGATAAAGCTTTAGCAGCATAATCGGCTCCCTGTTTATTAAGCATGTTGTAATTGGAAAAAACAGCCGGATTCGGACAGATAAATAAGTTGCCTTTTCCAAATTTGAAATTCAGATAAGTGCTGTGGCCATAGCTGTTTTTACCGATAACAATAGCTTTGGCAGTGTCAAAGTCCTCAAAATATTGATTGCTTATGTCTTTGTTAAATGTATAATCGGTGGGTTGTTTTAACTGTTTATTTGTAAAATTTAGTCCGGCGTTTCCTTTTTTGTATTCATAGTTCAAAGCGATTTTTAAGGTATCCGCCAAAAAGCCCTTAAAAGTAAATGAAGAAATAAACACAGAATTGCCGGCTTTTAAGTATTTAACTAATTCGTTAAAATCATTTTTACCTAAGTCTACTGTCTTAGCTATCACTATATAATTTCCAGGTACGGAAATAGAATCGTGCAAAGTATGGAAAACTGATGTGTTTGTTTTAATAACCCTGGCGCCTGGAAATAAACTGTTTAGCTGATGATAAATAATATAGGTTCCATAAGGAATTTTGTCGTTATAATAGAGGGTCGGTTTCCAGTTAACGGGCGCCGGCTTATTATATTGGGCCACCAGGTAAACTAACAGCAAGATGCAGGCTATAGATAAAAATATTTTAAAATCCCTCATCTTATGCTATTATTAAACTCCTGAAAAAGTGAATTTATATCCCTAAAAACAGGTGCGTCGATAGAAAACTCTCCATACCAAACATATTCAAACTGACGGGTTAGTAATTTAAAGGTATGGCGTTGTTCCGTATTGTTTAGTTCATTTATATATTCATTATTAGTTTTCTCCGGTTGCCATTTTATCACTGAGGCGTCATTCAATTTTTTAAGACACTTCAAATAAAGCAGCCTTACAGCAAGCCGATAGTTACGTTGGGCGGTGGCTTTTTCTATTTCGGCATCAAAATCCACTTGATGAATATTTTCTAATGACTCTGAATATGGCAAATTTGCAATCAAGGGGTTACGTCTGAATATGTTTAACATGTCTATCCCGGCTAACTTCAGAACAAAAAATATAATTGCGCCCACACCCAAAAGGATGAAAAGGTATTCGAGGAGATAATAAAAGAAATTACCAGAGTTTTGAACGCCCGGTTTCAGAAAATCAAACAGATGCCAAAACCACCGCCAAAACCTTGTCCACAAGGATGGTTGCATTTCAACGTCGTGATATTGAAATTCACTTTGTTTACTATAATCCCTAAGTTGTTCATTATTAAAATGCCTAACTTCAATAACGGTACTGTCAGCTTTTAAAATCGCCTTTTGTTTTACTGGAGTTACAGGTTTCGAAGCATAGCCTAAACTTAGCGAAGCAATAAGTATAATAATGATCAGGTATAAATATCGTAACATTCTTAATATTCTTCTGCTGGAAAATTATCTTCAGGTTTTACATTGCCAATCTGGCTAATGCGGCCCATTAAACCGGTTCCCTCTCGTACTTCACTTAAATTAAAGTAACATAAGCTGATTGTTATTAACGGCAATATATAAAGCACCTGGCAAAGGTGTTGTAATACGGTAGTAATCATGGTAAGCGTTGTTGACAAGTGCATGCCTTTGCCGGGATGAAGAAACAAATTGCTCATATTTAATATCGTGGAAGGTAAAACAACAATCATCAAAGCGAAATAAACTATTATACCCATAACTACAATGCAGCCAAAAGTTAGCCACCAATTATCTTTAATTAATTTAAAGCTCTTATTAAAAGCATATCCAAAGCTTGTGTTTTCAAAAATCATTATTGGGAATATTAATCCAAATATAGGATACAAGTAAATACCAGGGACAATGCACAATGCGGTAGCTATTGTAAGCAATAAGAAAAGAAGAACGCTGCTGCCAAGTATTTTAAGGAAAAAGTACTTAATATACCCCCAAACTTCCGTTAGTGTAGGCGCGTTATTACCCTTTTCGCGGTACAGGCACATAAAAGATAAAACGGTAACACTGATAGCGATATAATTAAGAAATAAAAAAAGAATACTTACTAAATATTCAATCCCAAAAAAACTAAAGGGGTCCGTACGGGGGAATAGGGGATTTTTAAGATTTGCTGAATCAAAAGTATTATTTACTTCATTTACCATTTTGCTTTGCTGTACCGCTGAAGCAAAGATGCTGGCCAGTGTAAAAAAACCACAAAAAATAAAAAAGCAGGTAATAAGCGGTTTCAAATTTTGTCGTGCGAAAACAAACGTATCAGTAATAATTTCTCCGAAATCGCGGGATTTTAAAAGTTCAATTCTAGTTGACATGTGATTTTTGGTTTTTGGTTAATATGTTTGGATAAATAATTACGTACCATATTATAAAAAGGAGGGATGAAATTAAAATAGACAAGCTAAGCCATACCGGCATTTCGGTATGCCTGGTTACAAAGCTTTCAAAAAAAGCCGCAGTTATAAATATTGGAACGAGTCCAATTGCCATTTTCATACCATCTTTAGCGCCTCTTCTTAACGAAACCATACGTTTATAAGTTTTAGGAAACAATAAGCTGTTACCTAATACCAGGCCGGCAGCCCCTGCAATTATGAACGAAGAAATCTCCAATGTACCGTGTATCCATATGACCAGAACTGATTGTGTGCCAAGCCCCTTGCTGAAAAAATAATATTCAAATGAGCCAAGCATTACACCATTCTGAAATAAAAAATAAACCGACCCGACTGAAAAAATAATACCTGCGACGAAGTTTACAAAAGCCACATAAATGTTGTTGGAGGCAATCATTATAAACATTGGAAATTCTCCTGCCTGTTTATAAACACCAAAAGGGTCTCCTTTAGCGATGTTGGCGTTGGTCATATCAACATAAGTGTCTCCTAAAATAAGACGCAAAAAGTTTTCATCATATTTTGCAGAGACCGCCCCGATTGAGCAAAATATCATAAAAAAGATAAAAGAGTATAGTATTTGTTTTCGATAGGTTTTAAAAAGTAAGGGTAGTTCATACTTCCAAAACGTAACAAACCTGGTGCTTTTTTCAGTTTTATTTTTATAAATGGACTGATGCAGACTTGCTGCCAAACCATTTAAATAAGCGGTAGTTTTGGATTTTGGATAAAAGGTTTTGGCATAGGCAAGGTCATCAGTTATTTGAATAAACCGTTCAGCAAGTTCATCTGGGTCATTTGTTTGATTGGCCTCAAAACTTTTCCATTTGTTTGAATTTTGTTTAACAAAAAGGGGTTCGCGCATGGAATAAAAGACGTGAAATAATTGCGTTAAAATAATTACAAATTTTTATCTTTCAACTATAAAAGAATTTTAAGCGTATATATTTGTTTCCATGCAGACTGTAAAAATTACAACCCCACAAAATATTGATATTGATTATGAGATAGCCGGCATAGGTGAACGCATCTTGGCCCGGTTGATAGATGGGGCATTTTTTGTAATAATTATAGTGCTGGGTTTAATCATTGCCGCCCTTACTCGCAGTTTTAATTCAACGGTAGTAATAATTGTGCTCCTAGTTATTTATGCAATTTTGTTTGTTTTTTATGACCTTATTTGCGAAATAACGATGAATGGGCAAAGTTTGGGCAAAAGAGTTATGAAAATAAAAGTTATCAGCCTTGATGGTGCACGCCCATCGTTTGGCCAATATTTGCTGCGATGGTTATTCCGGATAGTCGATTTTAGTTTGACATCGGACTTATGCGCGCTGATATGCGTGGCTGCCAGCGACAAGAAACAAAGGGTTGGTGACATGGTTGCCGGTACCACACTTATTAAAACGGAACCCAGAACGTCAATAAACAATCTTGTTTTTACGCCAATGGATGACAATTATGTCCCCGTTTTTAAAGAAGTAACTCAATTAAATGACCATGATATTACTTTAATACAGGAAGTAATAAGAAATTATTTTAATAATGGTAATACTGAGGTTGTATATAATGCTGCCGTACGCGTTACCGAAATTTTATCGGTCGATGTCCCAAAAGAAATGGATGGCCTGCAATTTTTGCAGACGGTAGTAAAAGATTACAGCCATATAGTTGCTGCTAATGACCAGCTGATAAATAGTTGAAGGGATACACAGGCACGTTCCGGACAATCCAGAAAACCATAACAACAACAAAAATTATTTTAGGCGTTAAGGGATGGTACAATAAATCCCATTTAATATCTTTTTGGGATACAAATGAGAGCAGCTTGTAACAGAAATGAACAGCTAAAAATGGTATGCTTATAACGAGCAGAAAATTATAACTGGCAGCCTGTTTTAGATTTCCGTGCAAGAGCATATAAATGGCCCTTTGCGAACCACATCCCGGACAATCGAATCCTGTAATAGTATAAAACGGGCATCTTGGAAAAAATCCGTATTTTGCCGGATTGAATTGATAGTATATAACAACTAATGCAGCTATAACTAATGCCATCAGAGCAAAATACAGATTCTTTTTGGACAACATTATTAACGACGATGTGGCAAAAAGCTTACGCCAATTGCAAAAACCAAAATTAAATATGCAATAATAACGCCCAGGCCTACCCAAAATCCAATTTTGGTCCATTTTCCGGCTTGTTGTGATGAGTTTAACGCACCGGCATAGTCACCTCCCTCATATTTACTATTAACAGAGGCAGCATTTACTATACCCACGATGCCAAAAGGGAGGCAACAGAATATAGTAACCAGTATTGATTCTACCAGCCAATTTTTGGGACGGGGATTGGGAGCCTGTGAGAAGGGTTGTGATTGATCCATTTGTGCTAAGAATTTTAAGTGGTTTAATTTTTTGATGAAATATATTAATCAATTTTAAACATTCAAAATATTAAATCCTAAAAACACGCATACAATTATAACTTTGAACCCTGATGCAAAGAGAACAGATTTCAGTTTTTGACATATTTAAGATCGGCATAGGCCCCTCGAGTTCGCATACACTTGGGCCATGGCGGGCCGCTCAGCAATTTATACAACTGCTTGAGCAAAAGAAAGCGCTGCCGCTTGTTGTCCAAATAAAAATATTATTATATGGCTCGCTGGCAAAAACCGGGAAAGGGCATGGAACAGATATAGCTATACTTTTAGGTTTAAGCGGCGACGATCCGGTCACTTTTGACGTAAGCCAGGTTGGGCCAAAAACAGAAAAAATAAGGGCGACCAATAAGCTTAAGCTGGCTGGCAAAAAGGAAATAGATTTTTTTGTAAATGACGACCTGTTGTTTTTATTTGCCGAAAGTTTGCCTTTTCACCCAAATGCAGTAACATTCCAGGCATTATTGAGTGATGAAACTGCCATATCCGAAACTTACTATTCCATAGGCGGTGGGTTTGTTGTAAGGGAAGACGGACAAGGTGCTGCAAAGCTGGAAGTCGATTTGCCGTTCCCGATAGAAACTGCTAATAATTTGCTGCATTGGTGTATGAAGACCGGCCTCAAAATATCCGAGGTGGTGATGGAAAACGAATTGGCGTGGCGCAGCGAGGAGGAAACGCTGGATGGAGTGTTGAATATTTTTGAAGCTTTAAAAGAATGTATGTACCGGGGTTGCCATACCACCGGTTTATTGCCGGGTGGGTTAAACGTGGCTCGTCGTGCAGCTAACCTGAACAGGAAACTCATCGGCAACCGCACTTATAATAACTTTGACGAATGGGTTAAAGCAATTCGGGAAACCGGGAACAGCTTTCAAAATATATTGGATTGGGTGAGCTGTTTTGCATTAGCCGTTAACGAAGAGAACGCCTCATTCGGGCGTGTTGTAACTGCTCCCACAAACGGCGCGGCCGGCGTTGTACCTGCAGTATTACAATATTTCATGGTTTTTTGTGATGGATACACTGATAAAAAAATAGTTCAATTTTTACTGGTCGCTTCCGAAATTGGCAGTATTTTTAAAAAAGGCGCCACTTTATCAGCGGCAATGGGTGGATGCCAGGCAGAGATCGGTGTATCGTCGGCAATGGCTGCAGCGGCACTTACTGAGTGTCTGGGCGGCACGCAGCGGCAGGTTTTGATGGCAGCAGAAATTGCCATGGAACATCATTTAGGCATGACCTGCGA
>DASXMZ010000256.1:0-6542 GCA_036495385.1 Mucilaginibacter sp.
TTATGCCGAATCTTCTGTATGCAGGCGTAAACAGTTGTTGCACTATTTTGGCGAAAATTTTAATGAGGCTGGCTGCAATAGTATGTGCGACAACTGCAGTTCACATAAAGAATATTTTGATGGCGAATTTCATCTGCATAAAGTATTAAGTCTGATAAAACAGATAGGTGAGAAATTCGATGACAATCATATCATAGGCATTTTAATGGGAGAAGAAAATGCGCAAATTAAGAACTACGAGCACGACTTGCTGGAATATTTTGGGTCGGGTAAGGAAGATGGAAAGAATTTGTGGAACTCCCTGTTAAGACAGGCTCTGCTTAATAACTTTTTAGCAAAAGATATTGATCAATACGGTTTACTGCACTTAACTAAGGCGGGTAATGCTTTTATTGAAAACCCATATAGTATCCGGTTTATTTTAAACCGACCAATGGAAGCTACCGATGACGACGACAGTGAGGACGGCCCAAAACAAGGCGGCGGTGCATTGGATACGGAGTTATTGCAAATGCTTAAAGATTTGCGTAAAAAGCTCGCTAAGCAAAAAGGCCTGCCCCCATTTGTAATCTTTCAGGACCCTTCACTGGAAGAAATGTGCACTCACTATCCGATAACTACCGACGAGCTGAAACAAATTTCGGGGGTGGGAGCAGGTAAGGCTCTTAAATTTGGAAAACCTTTTACTGACCTGATTCAAAAATATGTGGAGGACAATGATATTGACCGCCCTGTTGATATGGTGATAAAAAGCGCCGCCAACAAATCGGCCCTTAAAGTTTTTATCATACAAAACATCGATCGTCATTTGAATCTTGACGATATTGCCGCTTCTAAAGGGCTATCATACGAAGAGATTTTAAAGGAAGTAGAAACAATAGTTAACTCGGGTACCAAACTTAACCTCAATTATTATATTGATGAGGTTATTGATGAAGACAAGCAGGAAGAAGTATATGACTATTTCCGTACCGCAGAGGCAGATTCGATAGACGATGCCTTAGCGGAGCTAGGAAGCGATGATTATACCCGCGAGGAAGTACAGCTGATGCGGATAAAGTTTTTGTCGGAAATGGGGAATTGATTTTTTTGATGTGATGATACGCAAACGATTTTAAACAGCCATAGGAGGTAAATAACTTAAAGTCTTTGGATTAATTTCTGAAGGCTTTTTTATTTGGATAAAAAAAGTAATTTTAAGCTCCGGAAAAATACTTGAACACTACACATTTGACGCCTTAACTATCACAAAAACCAAATGAAAATAAATATCACCTCAATATTTTTAATAATGATTTTAGTTTCCTGCCACTCCGTTTCTTCGGAGCGTACTATAATTAAATGGGTGAGTGATAGCAAGGGGAGGAAAGTTAAAAAAGAGGAAGAAAAGCAATATGACAGTAAGGGCAATTTGATCAAATGGATGCAATATACTGGTGAAGGCCAGATTTGCGAAATATTCAATTATAATTATTATCAGGATCGCGTGATAAAAAAATCGCGGGGGTATTGCAATGGAAAGGGAAATGTCGAAACAATCTACTCATATGATAAGTCTGGTAGGATGATGTCGTGGATTGAACGTGACATGTCTAACAATAGAAGTACAAAGCATATAAATAAATATAACGGAGTGAGCAAGCATATTGCCGATACCGAAAATTTCGATGAAAAAGGGAATTTATATGAAAGAACAACATTCGAATATTATCAAAGTAATTTATTAAAAAAAGAAACCCAATTTGTAGATGGTTCGTGGTTTTTAAGTATTGAATATCGATATGACAAGAGAAAAAATTTGATATTTGAAGGAGCGGAAGCTGAGGGAGGGGTAGGTTTTGTTAAATCCTATTACACTTACAAAGATAATGTATTGATAAAGGATAAGATTGAAATACCAGGCGATACAACCCAATATCACATCTACGAAATAACAAAAAATTGATTATTAATCTATTTTGCAGCCGCCGCGCTAAACTCTAAATAATCAAAGTTCATGTTTCCATTCGCAATTACATGGAGCTTAAGGATATGCATGCCTTTTTTTAGCTTAACGGTTGCCAGTGAATCAGCTTTATTCCAATGATGCCATTGTCGCCATTTAACGGTATCACGGTCATCGTGGGTAGATGTTATTTTTAAGGGGCCGGTTAGATCCTTTCCATCGATGTCCAGAGATATCGCCCCGTCTCCATTGGCGGTGTACATCAGGCCTACTTTGTAGCTGCGTGACTCATTGACTTTTATGGTATAATTAATCCATTCGCCGGGAACAGTCCATCCAACATATAACTTATCCAAATCCCTCGGTAGTTTGTTGTACGGATTATTATCAATATTTCCTGATTTGGTGTATGAAATATCAACGCCTTCTTTCATCCTGAATTCATTCAGGAAAGTGCCGTTTGCCGGATTAAGTTTACCGCTTCCGTTATTAACGCTGTCCGAATCATGATAAGCAATTCCTTCGCCACCTTCATTATAAAGTTCACATTCAACCCTTCCCGGTATACCTTGTATTTTATCCTGGTAAGGTCTGCCGGCACTAAGCGTTTTGTAATAAGATTTACAGGCAACAAAGCCCACAACGGCCAGTATGATAAGAGCTTGTTTCATTTTGAGGCAAAAGGTTAAACCTGCCCACTGTCAGGCAGGAACGAAAGATAAAAGGTTTTTCGCGTTTTGCAATAATTATTAGAAACGAATTTCTGAGATATTTTTCCTGTTTTTAGATTTCAGCTTCCACCTTTCAGCTTTCACCTTTCAGCTTTTACCTTTCCTCTCATTTAGCTATAATCTTAAACTCCGTTCTCCGGTTTTTCTGGCGATTCTCATCCGATGTATTAGGCGCTATTGGTTGTGTTTTACCATAGCCCTTATAAACAAGCCTTGCGGGGTCAATTTTATTGTCGATAAGATATTGATAAACAGATTTTGCCCGGTTCTCAGATAGCACCTGGTTTAATTGGTCATTGCCGACGTCATCCGTATGGCCCGAAATCTCAATTTTAATGGTCGGATTTTCTGTCAAAAATTCAAGTAACTTTTGCAACTCGGCAATTGATTCCGATTTGAGGTCGAACTTATTGGTATCAAAAAATATATTATTCAGAATCACTTTATTCCCGATCTCAATCGGCTTTAACAAAACCTGGATGGTGAAAGGTTTTTTAGGTTCGATCCCGACAAGCGAAAAATGTTCTGAATAAAAAAGGTATCCGCTTTTTGAGATGTTTAAACCGTAATTTTTACCGGCTGTGAGCGACGTTAAAAAATCGCCGTGATTTGGATCACTGTAGTCCTGGAAAACCGCTTCATTTTTTGCAAGATCAATTATTTCTACAGATGCCTCCAGGGGTTGTAAAGTATTGATGTCATTAACTTTGCCCTTTATATAAGTTACCAGGCGGGGCCTTAAGTTATGCGGAAGCTCAAAGGTATAAATATCATAGCCTCCATAGCCGTTTAAATTGTTTGATGAAAAAAATGCATAGTTACCGTTAGCAGTTAAAGTCATTCCATTTTCGTTTCCGCTTGAGTTGATCGGGTAACCAAGGTTTTCGGGTTTTTGCCATTTTCCATCTTTTCCAAGGCGGCTCACAAACAGATCCATGCCACCCAAACCCGGCCAGCCGTTTGAACAAAAATATAAGGTGCTGTCATCGGGGTGTATAAACGGCGATTGCTCATCAAAAGCAGTGTTGATATTAGGACCCAGGTTTTCCGGTTCGCCCCATCCTTTACTTGTTAGTGTCGATTTCCATATATCGTAACCGCCATACCCCCCTTTTCGGTTACTTACAAAATAGAGTGTTCGTCCATCGGCGCTTATCGATGGTTGTGATTCCCAGCCCGGTGTATTTACCGGCGGGTCTAAATCAAACGGCTTACTCCAGCCGTCTGGTTTTCGTTGTGAAACATAAATATCACAGCGCCCAAGCCCGTCAGGACGATTACAGCCGGTAAAAAAGAGATATTTTCCATCCTGCGAGATCGACTGCGAGCCCTCGTTATATTCAGGTGTATTGATCTGATCACTTAGATAAGTAGCCGTTTGCCACTTCCCGTTAGCCTTTGAACTTTGGTAAAAATCTTCGTTATTGTTAATTTTTCGGGTAAATATGATCGTGCTTTCGTCGGCCGTGGCTACGGGGAGGTATTCATCAGCAGCAGTATTAATTTCGGGACCCATATTTATGGGCGTAAATGGTACCGGATGCGCAATTGCCTCTATACTGAATTTACAATCGCCAACAAGTTTTTGTGCAAGAAAGTATTTTTGATGATCAAGGTTTGGATAGGTCAAAAACTTTTCGAGGTGATGCTGTGCTTCGGCATAACGGGCATCATATACTTCTTCATCCCCAAGTTTAAGATAAACAGAATGGTCAAACTCAGGATTTAGTTCAATGACTTTAAGATATTGTTCAATCGCTTGTTTGTGCAGCCTCATCAACCGGTATATATCGCCTAATTGCTCATGTGCTTCTATAAATTTATCATCGGCTTTTATCGCTTTTTGCAAGTCGGCCACCGCATCGTCATAGAGACCTTCGTCCAGGCTTTGACGCGCCAGGGCATAATTTTTTATGGCCTCTTTGTTGGTGGTGGAATATTGCCGCGATTGGCCAAATGAATACGCAAAGAAAAAAAGAAAAAAAACCAGCGAAATGGAAAATCTCATTCTTTTTAATACGTTTTTTTAAACTCTAAGTTACATTTATTATGACAATTGAGAGTAAAAAACAAGTTACAGGGGGGAGAGTCAAGAACGAAGAGTAAACAATCAAGATAAAAATGAAACTATCCTAAGATTTGCATTCTTTTGCATTCCTGGCTCTTGGTTCTTTGCTCTTGACTCTTCTTTCCCGCTTACGGGATATTCAGATATTTGTGTATTTGAAGGGATATTTCCCATTGGGGATTGTTCATCACATATGCTACAATGAGTGGCGTCATTTCTTTAGACTTTGACCATTCGGGCTGCAGGAATAGTTTACAATTTGGAGATACCAGCTTTGCGTTTTCCTCGGCGAAAGCAAAATCCGATTTATTAAATACGATCACTTTCAATTCGTCGGCCTTTGCGGCGACACCAGGGCGCGGCGATTTAAATTTTTTTGGCGATAAACATATCCAATCCCAACTGCCTGACAAAGGATATGCACCGGATGTCTCAATGAAAGTTTTAATTCCCCTTTTTTGAAGGCCGCCGGTTAAATAATCGAGGTTATAAATAAGTGGCTCACCACCAGTTACAACAACGGCTTTTGAGGGGTGAAGTGAAGCATTTTCGATGATGTTATCGGCGCTGGTAAGCGCGTGGAGTTCAGCATCCCAGCTCTCTTTTACATCGCACCAGTGGCAGCCAACATCGCAACCGCCGAGCCTGATAAAATACGCAGCTTTGCCGGTGTGGAATCCTTCCCCCTGTATCGTATAAAATTCTTCCATTAAAGGAAGCAGTGTGCCATCGTCCGGTATCTGGTGCGCCATAATCGGGTGCAAAATTACGATTTTAAGACGAAAGAAGGTGAAAGGCTAAAGGTAAAAGGTTAAAGGAAAAGCAACCACAAAGTCAAAATTCAATAAACAGTGAAAAATCTTTTGCTTTTTCCCTTTCGCCTTTTCCCTTTTTTCCTTTCTTCTTTCACCTTTTTTATTTATTATTACTTAAATTTTGCGTTATGAAAAAAATTTATTACCCCATTCTTTTTTTTGTACTGCTTTGCTTTTCATCATGTGTTGATATTGAAGAGCATTATAATTTTAAACCCGACGGGTCATGCAACGTGGTATACGCCTTTGACATGAGCCGCGCAGTTTCAGTATTGATGAACCTGATGACCGATTCGGTTAAAGAAACGCCGCAATTCAGCATGGTTAAAGACACAACCCTTAACTTTTATACCGCCCTTCCTGATAGTACGCAACAAAAAATGACGGCTGAAGAAGTGAATATGGCTAAAAGCAGCAATCTTTCAGTAAAGATGGACCTCAAAAAAAGTATAATGAAAGTAAGCATTAACCATCTTGCCAAAAGCCCGGCCGACCTGGAATATTATTTAAAACATTTGTCGAAAATTTCTATGAACAGCCAGCTAAACCAGGTAACCAAAAACAATAGCAAAGGCAAGGGCTTTGATGCTCAGGAATTAGTTGCCGGGCAGGATTATTATATTTATGAAATCACCGCCCATAAATTTTATCGGATCATCGATAAATCAAAATTCAATGCTTTCCTGAAAAAGACACAGTCTACTTTTGCGATGGCGAAAGCCATGCTGATTGATATGCCCTATAAAGTGGTCCTGAATTTTGCAAAACCTGTAAAGAAGATAAATAACCCCAAGGCGATATTGTCCGCCGACAGAAAACGGGTAACGCTTGAAACCAATATGGATGATATTATGAAAAATCCATCGGTAATGAATTTGAAGATAGACTTTTGATGCTTTACGTAGAGACGCAAAATATTGCATCTCTACTAGCGATAAACTTCTCTATTAGCAGATGCTAGCGTGTTCTTCAGTAATCCAACG
>DASXMZ010000257.1:0-9661 GCA_036495385.1 Mucilaginibacter sp.
GCTTATTGGGGCTGGAGCGGCAGTATAAAAACAAAACGGCTGGTTTTCGTACGATGATATTGATATGCCTGGGTTCAACCATATTTACCGCGGTGGCCCAGCATGCCGGACAGGTTGCAAATTTTAACTTAGTGACTGGTGTGGGCTTTATTGGTGCCGGTGTTATTTTTAAGGATAATATTGGCGTGACCGGTCTTACCACGGCGGCTGTGATATGGGTTTCGGCTGCAATAGGTATGGCGTTAGGTTCGGGTAATTATATGCTTGGTATTATTTCAACAGTACTTACGCTAACAGTACTCATACTGTTCAGCATTCTTGAAAGCTTTATTGACAAGGTACACCGGGATAAATTATTTGTAATAGTTTTCACCAACGCTGATTACGAACACATGAATTCAATGGAAAAACTGATTGAAAAAAACCATTTGACCTCCAAGCCAATTTATATCTCAAAAAAAGACGGCTGCCTTGAACTTTCAATCTGGGTAACGGGACATCGTAAACACCTTAGAAAGCTCGACGAAGAGTTACTGCAAATGGCTGAGGTTAAGTCGTTTTAGGCGAAAGTGAGTAGTTGATTGGGTTGACTAGGTGAATGGTTTTCAATGAAGTTGTTTCCGCAATCCACTACTCACCACTCACCCAATAAACCACTCACTAATTAGTATTCAATATCAACCTCGGTTCGTCGTATTCTATCATCCTTAACCTTTCTTTAGCGGGGATAGCAATAGATTTGTTGGTCGAATAATCATAGCTTATACACACGGTTTTGCCGGTGGTGCAAATTTCTTCGCCATTCGGTGTGGTTCTAACTAAAACATGCATTATATCAAAACTGCTGTTGCCAATGCGGGTAGTGCGTACGTAGCAAAATATCTGATCGTTAAGCATAATCGGTTTTAAATAATGAATTTCGGAACGGCCTAAGATAATGCCATTTTCATCCATGTTCCAGTTGATCATTTCGCGCCAGTAATTGATACGGGCGTCTTCAAAGTAAGTTAAATAAACAGCGTTGTTAACGTGTCCTACGTTGTCGATATCCGAAAAGCGGATCGAAATGGGGGTCTTATATTTATAATCAGATAATTTTTCAGTCATTACATGTCATTTTGTCTCGTCATTTTAAAAATAACGGACATATTGTCTTTATTTTGGTCGATTTTAACCGTTGGTATAACAGTTGAACAAACCTTTGCGAAGATAAATAAAAGTAAAACTTAGGAGACTATAAAAATGACTTTAGTAAAATTTGCAAACCCAAAAAGAAATTACGGTGTTAACCCATTCTTTAATGATGTTTTTGATTCGTTGGTAAATGATTCGTTTTTGAGCGACAAATTATCAAGCCGTGTTCCTGCAGTAAATATTGCAGAAACCGAAAATGAATTTAACATTGAATTGGCCGCACCTGGCTTAAAGAAGGAAGACTTCAAAATCAGCCTTGACAAAAATACATTGAGCATTTCCGCTGAAAAGAAAACAGAAAACGCTGAAGAAACAAAGAAATACAGCAAAAAAGAATACAGCTATAATTCATTCGTAAGGTCATTCACCTTGCCCGAAACTGTTGATCATTCTAAA
Source organism: Mucilaginibacter sp. (assembly GCA_036495385.1). GTDB lineage: Bacteria > Bacteroidota > Bacteroidia > Sphingobacteriales > Sphingobacteriaceae > Mucilaginibacter. The sequence continues at coordinate 1,591 of DASXMZ010000257.1, forward strand.
ATTGAAGCTGAATATACCGATGGCATATTGAACCTGAAGGTAGCTAAAAAAGAAGAAGCTAAAATTCAGTCAAGAGAAATAGCTGTTAAATAATTAAGACAGAGAGTCGGAACTAAGATTTGTAGGATTTAAAGATGATAGGATTAAATCATAAAATCCTCTAATCAAAAGAATCTTAGTTCAGACGAAAAAGAGTGTTTTCATAATAAGTTTGGTTTAGTTTGAGAAGGCCGTCCCGCAAGGGGACGGCTTTTTTGTTGTGTGCCAGGCATGGATATGCGCTATAGGGTGAAAGTCCCGAATACGCCTTTACGGTAGGAAGTATTAGCTAAGAGCAAGGGTGTCGCGGGCGACTGCGAATCTGAAAGAAGCTGGCGGCAAAAGTTCGGACCGACGAACAGGAACTGCATATAAGGCGGGATTATAAGGGCGATGTTGCAACACAAACAGAAGCCCGATACTGTACGAAATATAATCACGTAAATGCAGCGGTTAGATGAACGGAAAGCGAATATTCTTACCCTGGGAGATCTGCGGGTAAATCTGGTGGAGGTATGAGCGAATACCAAAGCAGGGAACTGGTTATAGTGATGTAACTGGGTACTGGCAGAAGTCAGCCGAGATCGTAGTAGGCGGGTAACGAGCCCCGGAACACCCGGGGAGGCCTCACTTAAGCTGAAGGATCGAATGTTGGAATAAGACGAAGGCATTAGGCGTTTATTACGAGATGATAACAGCCGAACCACGTAAGAGAACTGCTTGGCTGAGGGTAGGCTGGAAGCCGAGAGTAAAAGACAAGAGGAGCTGAGTTTAGTGATGTGACAAATAAAAGAGACCGTCCTGTTGAGAAACAGCCACCATTATTCCGACAAACCGCCGTATGCCGAACGGCACGTACGGTGGTGTGAGAGGACAGTAAGGGAAATAATCCCTTACTTCCTACTCGATTGACACAGGATCAAAAGTCAAAGGATTATAAGATATCTAATACAACATTTTAATCTTTAATTCTTGCAAATCCTCATTCTACCGTGAAAGGCATACATTTCAAATAAATGGACATAACAATTGCAAAAGCAAGCAGGGCTGTTATCTTTGGGAGGTTAACCCGAACTAATTTTAATTAAATGAATAACTTCAAAGCCCTGCCAAAGTACGCCGGCCTGTTGGCGCTCCTTCCAATGTTTTTCATCATAAGCCTCAATAGTCGATCCAGCAACTTTGCAAAAATTACTTTTGCGCAACGGGTGTTTGATACAGATAAATTTAGTATAACCATACCGGCGGGTTGGACCCATAGTGCTCACATGTCAAATGGGTTTAAAATATTTTATATGACCGCGCCGGTAGATCACAATTTCAGTCCGAACATGAATATTCTTACCGAGGGTCTTCATGGCCTGTCAAAGCAAGAATATTATGAAGCCGCAAAGCAAAACATGAAAAACATGAACTTTGTATTCAACGGTGAGGGGGATTTCGATGCAAATAATTTAAAAGGTAGTTTTTTTCAAGTGCGTTCAACTATCAGGGCCGTTCGCTTAGTATCAAAACTTATCTTTTTATAAAAAACGATCTTGTTTATGTAGTTAGCGCGACCTGTCTTGCAGACCAAAATGATACTTACCGGCCAATTTTCGATAAAACAGTGCAAACCTTTAAGTTGAAATAGGTTAGTCGCGCATATTAATATACTGCAACGGCTGACCAAAATTATCACCGCGGCAAAGGCTGATTACCGCCTGCAGGTCATCAATCTTTTTTCCTTGCACACGTACCTGGTCATCCATTATAGAAGCTTGAACTTTTAAACCGCTATCCTTTATCTTTTTGACTATCTTTTTCGCCGCTTCCTTATCAATGCCTTCCTTTATTTTTATCTCTTTACGTATCATATTGCCAGACGCATACTGTTCTTTCCCAAAATCGAGGGCATTTGGATCAAGGTGTTGCTTAACCATGCGGCCGACTATGGAATCTTGTATGGCTTTTAAGCGCATATCATTTTCCGTCACAATGGTTAGCGTATTTGTTTTCTTATCTAAATCGACAGTGCTTTTTGAGTCGTTAAAGTCGTAACGATTCAATATTTCCTTTTTTGCTGTATTGATAGCATTGTCAAGGGTTTGCCCGTCAATTTTGCTTACTATATCGAAAGTTGGCATAATAAATATTTTAAGAGATGCAAAAATACCATAGAATTTGTGCGAATGCTAACTTTCACTTATTTATTCTCGTACCCCGTATTATTTCATCACCTTACCAGGTTATGATAATAAATAAAAATAAATTTGTTGTAACGGAGTTAACATTAAATTAACATCTAAATAAGCAGATTTGTAAAATAAGCTAAAAGCCTGCCTTTTGTATGGATAACAAAAATGTGCCTATAATAAATCGTGAAATCAGTTGGCTATATTTTAATGACAGGGTTTTGCAGGAAGCTGCTGATCCAACCGTTCCGTTAATAGACAGGATAAAATTTTTAGCGATCTTTTCATCGAATCTCGACGAGTTTTATCGAGTCAGGGTTGCTACCCTTAGCAGGTTATCAAACCTGAACGAAAAAGCAAAGGAGATTTTAGGATACAATCCCAAAAAGATATTAAACCAGATTAAAAACATCGTTGTAAGGCAGGAGCGTAAGTTTAATAATCTTTATGAGAATATTATTGTAAAACAACTTGCCGAAGAGAAAATATTTATTCTGAATGATAAACAATTGAACGTAAGCCGGGGCGAGTTTGTGAAACACCATTTCAGAGAGAAGCTGCTGGCCACATTAGTTCCGATAATGCTTGATGAAAATTTGCCCTTGCCGGAGCTTAGGGACAGAGCCATTTATTTCTTTGTTAAACTGACCATAAATAATGGCTCACGTTTGGCATTGATCGAGTTTCCGGATACGCTGTCGAGATTTATCGTATTGCCAGAAACCAATAAGCTAAAATTTATTATTTTGTTGGATGATGTTATCCGCTACAGCCTTGAAGATATATTTTTTATTTTTGAGCATGACAACATAGAGGCGTACTCGATACAGCTTACACGCGACGCCGAGCTTGATCTTGACAAAGAAGTGAGCGAAAAATTTGTCGACGCATTATCAAAGAGTTTACAAAAGCGCCGAAAAGGAAAACCGATGCGTTTATTATACGATTCGGAGATGCCGTTGGATATGCTAAAATACCTGGTGTCCAGGATGGGCCTTCACGGCGAAAGTCTTATTCCCGGCAGCCGGTATCATAATTTCAAAGACTTTATTTCTTTTCCAAATGTTGGCCGACCCGAACTGGAATACGAAAAAAATATTCCTTTATCGGTTGATGGTTTATCATTTGGCAAAAGCCTTATGGGGATGGTGGCAAAAAAGGACTATCTGATCAACACGCCTTATCAATCGTACGATTACGTAATCCATTTTCTGCGTGAGGCAGCTATCGACCCTTATGTTAGGGAAATCAGTATTGCGGTTTACCGGCTGGCCGAGAACTCAAGGGTGATGCATGCCCTTATTAACGCTGCAAAAAATGGGAAAAAAGTAACCTGTTTGGTTGAATTAAGGGCAAGGTTTGATGAGCAAAACAATATTTCGTGGAGCAGAAGGCTGGAAGAAGAAGGGGTAAACGTACTCTATGGGATTGAAAATTATAAGGTTCATTCCAAAATATGTTTAATTACACGGAGTGAAAATGGCAGGCCCGATTATTACGCCTGTTTGTCTACAGGAAATTATAATGAAAGGACCGCCCAAATATATGCCGACCATACTTTGCTCACTTCTGATAAAAAAATTACCCGCGACCTGGTAGATGTTTTTAGGGCGCTAAATAAAAATACGTTACCAAGGGGAGTAAAAAACCTGATCGTGTCGCCTATTGATTCCCGTCCGGCAATATATAAGCTGATCGACGGCGAAATAAAAAATGCTAAGGCCGGCAAGAAAGCCTACATGATATTAAAAATGAACAGCCTGGCTGATGAACAGTTAATTGCCAAACTTTACCAGGCGAATAACGCAGGGGTAAAAATAACATTGATCATCAGGGGGATGTGCTGCTTGATTGCCGGGATGGAGGGCTACAGCGAAAATATCGAAGTGATAAGCATAATTGATAAATACCTGGAACATTCGCGCGTGCATATTTATTGCAATGGCGGCGACGAATTGATTTACCTTACCTCGGCCGATTTTATGACCAGGAATATCGATACACGCGTTGAAGTTGGTTTTCCGATCTATGACCGGCGTCTTAAAAAAGAAATAAGGGATATTATTAATATTCAGTTGGAAGACAACACCAAGTCACGGGAAATAAATAGTCATAACACCAATAAATATCATAAAACTAAATCGGATATCCCCCACAGGGCCCAAATTGATATTTACAATTATTTAAAAGATAAAAACAATTAAAGTTGAGATACGCCGCGATTGATATAGGTTCAAATGCCGTAAGGCTGCTGATAGCTGAGATTATTGAGAATAATGGATCAGTTTCGTTCAAAAAAAATACACTTATCCGCGTTCCCCTGCGGTTAGGCGACGACGCTTTTTTAGATCACCATCTTTCCGATAAAAAATCGGCAGATCTTGTAAAAACAATGCAGGCATTTCGCAACCTGATGGACGTATATAAGGTAACTGACTACCTGGCTTATGCCACTTCGGCCATGCGCGAAGCTAAAAACGGAGACGAAATAGTAACACATATAAAGGGAGAAGCGAAAATAGATATAGAAATTATTGAGGGCCAAAAGGAAGCCAGGATAATTTATTCAAGTCATGTAGAGCAGAATATCGATAAAAATAAAAATTACCTGTATGTTGATGTGGGCGGGGGAAGCACCGAGATTTCGCTTTTTTCGTCGGGGGAGTTGTGGGCATCCAGGTCATTTAATATCGGCACCATCCGTATGCTCGACAACCAGGACACCGAAGAAAGCTGGGAAGAAATGAGGGAGTTTTTACGCGATAATACGCGTCAGTTCAAAATTATTTCAGGCATTGGCACGGGCGGAAATATTAACAAATTGTACAAGCTCTCTGAAGAAAAAGACAATGCACCATTAACTTTTGGGAAATTAAAATCTCTTTATAGTTATTTAAATTCATTCTCTCTAAAGGACAGGATCAACGTATTGGGGCTTAATCAGGACCGGGCGGATGTACTTATACCTGCTTGCGAAATATATTTAACTGTTATGAAAAATGCTAATGTTAAAAACATATATGTTCCCACGGTAGGACTGGTGGACGGGATCATTCAAACGTTGATAGAAAAAAACTTTCAAAAAGGTGGTTAAATTTATTTTAAGAAATTGTTTAAAAATTAAAAATTATTTTTACCTTTGTAGTGCCCTCCTAAAGGGCATGTTTTTCATAGGTAGATGTAGGGTCGAGTATTTATATTCGACCCTTTTTTATGCCTTCAACCTTAATAGCATTAAATTGTTGCATTAAAACATGAAGAAAAAAATTATCGTTGCTATTACTGGAGCGAGTGGCTCAATTTACGCTAAATTACTATTAGTTAAATTCCAGCAACTTCATGCGCAAATTGCCGAAGTGGCGGTGGTGATGTCTGATAATGCCAAAGAAGTTTGGAAATTTGAACTCGACGACGAAGAGTATAACAACATTCCCTATAAAATATACGAAAAAAATAATTTTATGGCGCCGTTTGCATCCGGCTCGGCTAAATTTGATACAATGGTCATTGTTCCCTGTTCAATGGGAACACTCGGCCGAATAGCGGCAGGATCATCTGACGACCTGGTTAGCCGTGCTGCAGATGTAGTATTAAAGGAACGCCGTAAACTTATACTTGTAGCAAGGGATATGCCTCTTAACCTTATCCAAATCCGCAATATGCAAACAGTTACCGAAGCAGGTGGCATCATTTGCCCGGCTATACCATCATTTTATAGTAAACCCAAAACTATTGAAGAATTGGCGATGACGGTTGTTAACAGGATTATTGATTTGATTGGGTTGGAAAATGAAAGCTACCGCTGGCAGGAGTAATTTCGATTTCGGATTTACGAATTACGATTTCGGATTTGTTTTGATGTCGGATTTCGGAATTTAAAATTGGGATTTAAAGAATTCCTTAATGCGAGATATACCGATTTACAACATCCGAAATCGTAATTCCGAAATCCGAAATAAATCACGACCTTTGCACCTTTAAATGAACAAGAAAGTCGCTTTTTATACATTAGGCTGCAAACTGAACTATTCGGAAACATCAACAATTGGCCGCATTTTTAATAAGGCGGGTTTTGATACCGTTGATTTTACCGATAGTCCGGATGTGTTTGTAATAAACACCTGTTCTGTCACAGAAAACGCAGATAAGAAGTGTAAAAAGATAGTAAACGAGGCGTTAAAAATTTCCCCAAACGCTTACGTAACTATTGTTGGGTGCTATGCGCAATTAAAGCCTAAAGAAATAGCAGAAATACCCGGCGTAGATATGGTTTTGGGTGCCGCCGAAAAATTCCAAATCGTTGACTATATCACCGATCTTACCAAAAATCCAAAAGCGCTGGTATATAACCAACCCGTATCTGAGGCAAATCAATTTGTTTCAGCATGGTCATTTGGCGACCGAACACGTACATTTTTAAAAGTACAGGATGGCTGTGATTATTCATGCAGCTTTTGTACTATTCCTTTGGCAAGGGGCAACAGCCGCAGCGATACCATAGCACATGTAATTGAACAAGCCAATCAAATTGCGGTTTCAGGGGTAAAAGAGATTGTACTTACAGGTGTTAATCTTGGCGATTTCGGTATACGGGAAGGTGTGCGCCATGATAAATTCTTCGACCTCATAAAGGCACTGGATAGGGTAGAAGGCATTAATCGTATACGCATTTCGTCCATCGAACCGAATTTGTTAACCGACGAGATTATTGAATTCGTTGCTCAATCAAGTCGTTTTGTACCCCATTTTCATATTCCGCTTCAATCAGGTTCCGATAAAATATTGGGCCTTATGCGGCGCAGATATAAAAGGGAGTTGTATGCCGGCAGGGTAGCTAAGATTAAACAGTTGATGCCGGACTGCTGCATAGGTGTTGATGTAATTGTGGGTTTCCCAGGCGAAACAAGGGAGGATTTTATTGACACCTACAACTTTTTGAACAGCCTGGACATTTCCTACCTGCATGTGTTTACTTATTCGGAAAGGGAAAACACTCCTGCTGCTGAAATGAGCGGAGTTGTACCAGGCTCAACCCGTGCCGAACGGAGTAAAATGCTTCACATATTATCCGACAAAAAACGCCGTGCCTTTTATGAAGGCCAATTAGATAAAACAGACGAGGTATTATTTGAGGGCGATGTTAAAGATGGCTTAATGCACGGTTTTACCCGTAACTATGTAAAAGTTAAAGCTAAATATGATCCTTTACTGGTAAACGAATTGAAAACTATTTACTTAACAAAAATTTCACCTGATGGTGATGTTGAAATTATTGAGCGCGAAGAAATATTAACCCATTAACGTTATATTCGCTTCAAATTATAATCCTATGTTTCCAAACATATCCTTTCTTATACAATACCTCACCGGCTTACACATTCCCCTTCCTATACAAACTTTTGGTTTTTTTGTAGCATTGGCCTTTATGGCTGCTTACTGGGCCTTTGTACAGGAATTTAATCGTAAAGAGAAGCTTGGATATATCCATCCTCTTGAAAAAACGGTTACTGTCGGCAAACCGGCATCTCTGGGGGAATTAGCAGGAAATGGCATTTTTGGTTTTATTTTAGGCTTTAAGCTGGTCGATTCGCTGCTGCATTACCACGACTTGTTAGACGACCCTCAAGGTTTTATACTTTCTTTGCGGGGAAACTGGATTGGTGGGATAATTGGAGCCGCTGCGTTTACATACTGGGCTTATTATGAAGCCAAAAAACAACAATTGCCAACGCCTAAAACCGAACGCGTTACAGTGCACGCCAGCGAGTTAATGGGGAGTATTCTACTGTGGTCGGCAATATTTGGTTTTGCCGGTGCGAAAATCTTTAACGCGTTGGAGAACTGGGGCGATTTTATGA
>DASXMZ010000258.1:0-8286 GCA_036495385.1 Mucilaginibacter sp.
CGCGTTAACCAATAAAGGAATCGAAAGCTATTTACCCTTAAGTCGACAGCTTAAACAATGGAGCGACAGGAAAAAATGGGTAGAAGAACCTCTTATCAAATCATACTTATTTGTGAGGATTAAAGAACATGAGCAGACGGAAGTATTGATGACAAAAGGGATAGCACGTTTTATTTATTTTTCGGGAAAAATAGCATCAATGCCGGACCGCCAGATCAGTGACCTTAAATTGTTGATGGCCAGCCCGTACGAACTGGAAATTACTGAAGATGATTTACAAGCTGGCGAGAAAATAATGATCAAAGCCGGTCCTCTTAAAGGCTTAAAAGGCGAAATCATATCTTATCGTTCACAAAAACAGTTGGCCTTAAGGCTCGAAAACTTGGGGTACTCGATAATTGTACATGTTGCGGCATCTTTTATTGGCAGAGTTTAACTTCAAGGGAAATCAATACGTATAAGGCGATATTTTTAATTATTTATTAATATTGGCCGCCAATATTTAACAATAAGGAGAAAATAACAACTCTCTGATTAATAATAAGTTACAAACTTGCGGTGTGACTTACGAGGCGAAGCTATGAATAGATATCAACGATGTGCAGGATAGCAGGAATAATTTCGAAGCGGCTTAAGCCCGAAGAAATTGTTGAAAAAACAGGCATTATGTGCGACTCCTTAAAGCACGGAGGGCCAGATGATGACGGTATATATTTTAATGAAAAAATGAATATCGCGTTTGGGCACCGGCGCCTAACCATCATTGACTTGAGCAGCAACGGTCACCAGCCGATGTCTGATATTCAGCAAAAAGCCTGGATTACCTTTAACGGGGAGATTTATAACTACCTTGAGTTAAAGAAAGAGTTATCGGGCGCTGGCGCAAAGTTTTTTTCAAGTACCGATACTGAAGTTATTTTAACAGCCTTTTTATATTGGGGTGTTGCCGCGTTTTCAAAACTTCGCGGCATGTTTGCCTTCGCTTTATTCGACACCGTCGAAGGCAAAACTTATCTGGTACGCGATTCTTCGGGCATCAAACCTCTCTATTACCATATAAAACACGATCAAATTAGTTTTGCGTCGGAGGTAAAAGCGTTCAAAGCTGCACGGATAACAAACGAAACTAATCAAACGTGGCCAGTCAAGTTTTTAGCCTTCGGCCATATTCCCGAACCGTATACCACGCTTCAGAATGTGTTTAGTCTTCCCAAAGGTCATTTCTTAACATGGAATCATGCAACCAGCACCCACAGCATTCAGTTATATAATAATGTGGTGGATCGTACCTACATAACCGATGTCCACCAAGCCCAAAAAGGCATTCATGATACTTTAACGGCAGCTGTAAACAGACAGTTAATTTCGGATGCTCCCATTGGGATATTTTTAAGTGGAGGCATAGATTCAAGTCTTCTAACCCTACTTGCCAACGTGCAAAAAAGACAGACGCTAAAAACGGTTTCCATTTATTTTAATGAAAAGGCGTATGATGAGCGAAGTTATCAGAACATCGTATTGAATAAAATAGATGGCGAAAAGTTTGTTCATCTGGTGAAACAACAAGATTTTGAAAATTTTTTACCGCGTATAATAAGTGATATGGATATGCCCACAACCGATGGGATTAATTCGTGGTTTATAAGTAAATACGCTCATCAGGACGGGTTAAAAGCAGTTTTATCTGGTCTTGGTGCTGATGAACTTTGGGGTGGGTATCCATCGTTTAACCGGATTAAATATCTGAATCATTTAAGAAAATTACCCGCTTCTTTGTTTTCAACTGCCAACTATTTTAAAACTGACAGGTATAAAAAAATATCATTTTTAGCCCATGGTCACCCTCTGGCCGACTACCTGTTTTTGCGCGGTTTTTTTGTGCCCGAAGACATTGCCAAAATACTTGACATTGATATAAAACAGGTAAATGAAATATTATTTAACAATTTTTCCATTCCCGATTTAGGACGTTATGACGAGGAACACGCAGCCTGGTTTGAGACGAATTTATATATGCAAAATCAACTGCTTCGAGACACGGATGTAATGAGCATGAGTCATGGACTGGAAGTAAGAGTACCGTTTCTGGATGAGGAGTTCAAACAAATGGCCGAAAGTATTACGCCAGGAATAAGGTTTAATACACGCGAACCAAAAAAAATATTGATAGATAGCTTTCACGATGTTCTACCCAGGGAAATTTGGAACCGGCCCAAAATGGGTTTCACTTTTCCATTACAGGAATGGATGAGGCAGCACGCCGAAATCAGTAACGAAAATCTTTATAAGGGCAAGTTAGCCCAAAGCGCGGTAAAAAAGTTTAAAAACGGCAGCATGCATTGGTCAAAAATTTTCGCACTTTATCAGATACAAATAAATGGCTAAAAAGATTGTCCTTTATACATTACAATCCTTTAGCACTACAGGCGGCATTCAAAAAATGGCGCGTACGCTTTCACATTCGTTGTATACGCTTGCTCAGCGTAACAAATGGGATTTTAGAGTTTGGTCGGCATATGATTCCAATAACGATTTGATGAAACAATACTTACCAGCAGAAAATTTCAAAGGGTTTGGAGTTAATCGGGTAAGTTTTGTTTTTAATATATTATATACCCTTAAAAAGCCTGACATAGTTGTAATAAGTCATATCAATATGTCAATCGTTGGTTTATTAATAAAACTAACTAATCCCAAATGTAAAATCTTGCTCATTGCTCACGGTATAGAAGTTTGGCGGCCATTAAACACCATAAAAAAAAGATTTCTGAAGCATTGCGACAAAATAATTTGCGTAAGCAATTTTACAAAGCAGCAAATGATAAACAAGCACCAGGCTCTGCCATCAAAATGCATAGTGCTAAATAACGCCGTTGATCCGTTTATTAAATTGCCGGCAACATTTAATAAGCCAAATAACCTCCTTAAGAGATACAACTTAACGGGTGATAATTACGTGATTTTTACTTTAACGCGCCTTGCTTCAAGCGAACAATACAAGGGACATGACCAGGTGATAAAGGCTATTGGCAGGTTGAAGAACCAATTTCCCGGTATAAAATATATGCTTTCCGGCAAATATGACGATAATGAAGAAGCTCGGATTCAAAGGCTAATAGACGAGCATCATGTACAAGAACATGTTATACTAACCGGATTTATCGAGGAAAAAGATCTGCCAGATTATTTTTTATTGGCCGATTTATTTGTGCTGCCAAGTAAAAAAGAGGGGTTCGGAATTGTATTTATCGAAGCACTCTTATACGGTTTACCTGTAATATGTGGCAACTCTGACGGCAGCGTTGACGCTATATGCAATGGAAAATTAGGAAAAGCTATCGATCCTGATGATTTAAATGAATTAGAGGCTGCGATAACCGAACGCCTAAAAGTCCCGTTAACTGAAACAAAAAGAAAATATTTGCAAGAACAATGTATGCTTCATTTCAATGAAAACGAATACATAAATAAATTAGAACAGCTAATTGTAAATGAATAAATTAACTGAAGAAAATTGGGACATTGAGATTACATCGTCAAATAGCCTGTTTGATCTGAAATTAAGAGATGTATGGGACTATCGGGATTTACTCTTTTTATTAGTACGCCGTGATTTTGTCGCATTTTACAAACAGACCATTCTTGGGCCAATTTGGTTTTTTGTACAGCCGGTTATTACCATTTTGATGTATACTATCGTATTTGGTAACCTTGCCGGAATTCCAACCGACGGGATTCCAAAACCGCTTTTCTATCTCGCCGGAACCATCATATGGAATTATTTTGCCGATTGTTTAACTAAAACATCCACTGTTTTTAAAGACAATGCGGCTTTAATGGGAAAGGTTTACTTTCCTCGATTTATTATGCCGTTGAGTATTGTTTTATCAAACCTAGTAAGATTTGCTGTTCAGTTTGTATTATTCCTCATCCTCATGTTTTTTTATTGGGTAAAGGGGGCAGTAATTGTACCCAATGAACTTGTGCTGCTTTTTCCATTGTTAATTCTTTTAATAGCAGCACAGGGTTTAGGTTTAGGCATGATCACGTCGGCAATTACTACTAAATACCGCGACATTTCGTTCATCATATCATTTGGCGTGCCACTATTAATGTATACTACAACGGTGATTTACCCGCTATCCGAAGTGTTACAGAAGTATCATAATTACAGCTGGTTTATTAAGCTTAACCCGGTAACCGCGGTAATTGAGACGTTCAGGTATGGTTTTTTAGGCAAGGGTAGTTTTACCTGGGGCTTGCTGGGGGTTAGCGGTTTAATTACCGTTGTTTTTTTATTTGTGGGCACCGTTATTTTTAACAGGGTTGAAAAAAGCTTTGTTGACACGGTATAAATGGAGTTTACTGTTAATATAAAAATGCCAGCGTCTTTTTGTGCAGCAATATTATTAAAAACTTCTCTTAAAAGAATTTTATTTTGTATTCATGGCTAAAGTTATTAAGGTAGAAAATATTTCAAAAGTTTACCAATTGGGCGAATTTGGTACAGGTACCATCTCGCGCGATCTTGAACGCTTTTGGGCCAGGATGCGTGGGAAAGAGGATCCTTTTTTAAAGATTGGCGAAACAAATGATCGTAGTAAAAAAGGCGACAGCGATGTCGTTTGGAGTTTAAAAGATATTAACTTCGAGATAGAGCAAGGCGATGCGGTTGGAATTATTGGGCGGAACGGCGCGGGTAAAAGCACCTTGCTTAAAATTTTAAGCAGGGTAACTTCTCCGACTGCCGGTTCAGTTAAAGTTAAAGGCCGGATAGCAAGTTTGCTGGAAGTGGGTACGGGTTTCCATCCCGAATTAACCGGAAAAGAAAATATTTACCTCAACGGCGCTATATTAGGTATGCGCAAAGCCGAAATTAAGCGCAAATTTGATGAAATCGTCGATTTTTCAGGCGTGGAGCGTTATATAGACACTCCTGTAAAACGATACTCCTCAGGAATGTATGTGCGGCTGGCATTTGCCGTTGCCGCGCACCTCGAATCAGAAATTTTAATTGTGGATGAGGTACTTGCCGTTGGCGACGCCGAGTTCCAAAAAAAATGCCTGGGGAAGATGAACGATGAAAGTAAAGGGGAGGGTAGAACAGTTTTGTTTGTTAGCCATAATATGGGGAGCATTACTCAATTGTGCAAAAGTGCAATATTGCTCAAGGATGGCTGTGTACTGAATCATGGAATCACAGATAAAATCACAAGTCAATATTTGAGTTTAGGAGCGTCCAGCCAGTTAAAATATGTTCCAGATATTGAAAAAGCCATTGAAAAAAAAGAAATTTATATTAAAGAAGCTTTTACTTCTAATATTAAAGGTGAAATAAATGACAGTTATGGATTTTATGAAAATGTAAAAGTAAATCTTACAATCAAGGTTATTAAATATCACGGGGACGTTAAAATAGGTATTGCTTTGCTAGATAAATTTCAAAGTCGGGTGTTTACTGTTGTTGAGAATTTAAACTCATTTTACAACAATTTAAATGAAGAGATAAAAATACAAGTTGAATTTCCTTCTGCTATAATTGCACCTAATATTTATTCTTTAACCATAGCCACGTTCATACCCACAGTAAAAGTTTTTGATTTAATTGAGAATGTTTGCTCATTTAAAATACATGATATGGGAAGCAGTTTCGCCCAATTTGAAGGAATTGATTATGGGAGTATAATTATTAAAAGTGAGTGGAGGAATGTTTAAGCAGCGAATTAAAAAATATTTTCTCAAGAAGCTTACCCAATTGATAAAAAGAGGAATGTTTGAGATTGCCAAACAAGCGGAAATAGAAAAAAACAATTACAATAATTCTGTTGCTATAATTGATCCGACTGCACGGATAGAATCTGATGCAATTATTGCTAATAATCAAAATGATAAAGCCCAAATATCTATCGGTAAAAAAACGTGGCTGAAAGGGCAATTATTAGTTTTAGCACACGGCGGGAAAATTACCATAGGTGATTATTGCTTTATTGGAGACCATTCTAGAATTTGGTCTTCAAAAGAAATTAAAATTGGCAATAGGGTTTTAATATCCCATGGAGTAAACATACATGACAATGCTGCGCATTCTCTTAGTGCATCTTACAGACATAAAGAATTTAAATTTATTTTTGAAAATAATACTCATTTCAAAGATTTAAAAATTAACGAAGAAAGTATTATTATAGATGACGATGTGTGGATCGGATTTAATTCAGTAATTTTAAAAGGCGTTCGAATTGGCAAAGGAGCGATCATCGGAGCAAATACAATTGTAACTAGCGACATTCCACCATTTGCGGTAGTCGTCGGGAATCCAGCAAGAATTATAAAGTATGCAACAGAGCAATAAAAAAATCTTTATACTCGGTTCAGAAGGTTTTATTGGCAATCATTGCATCAATTATTTTTTAAGGAAAGGATACCAGGTATTCGGATGCGACCTTTTAGATATACAAAACCCAGCATATACCTATTTTAAAATTTCGAGGTTTGATCCCGAGTTTTATAAATATTTCGATTTCATAAAATTCGATGTATGCATAAATGCAGCCGGAAGCGGAAGTGTCCCGTTATCATTTTCGCATCCTTATAACGATTTTGAAGCTAATTCTATTGATATATTCAAAATTCTTGAAGCAATAAAAAACTATAACCCTGATTGCCGGTATCTTAACATTTCAAGCGCCGCTGTTTATGGCGCCCCTCAAAAATTACCCATTGACGAACAAAGTAAAATAGCGCCACTTTCGCCTTACGGATGGCATAAATACCTAAGCGAGCTTATTTGCAAAGAATATCATGCATTATATAAAATAAAAACGTGCAGTGTCAGGCCATTCTCTGTATACGGTCCCGGGTTAAAAAAACAACTTTTTTGGGATATTTACCAAAAATGCCGCCAGTCGCAAAAAGTAGAATTATTTGGAACAGGTGATGAATCGAGAGATTTTATTTATGTCGACGATCTTATAGCTGCTTTTAACCTGATTATTGAAAAGGACTGCTTTAACGGCATAACTATCAACATAGCCACAGGTATTGAAACTTCCATAAAACATGCAGCAGAACTATTATGCGGGCATATTGATCCGAATATAAAAATCTCGTTTAATAACCAAGCCAGGGAAGGCGATCCTCTGAATTGGCGGGCAGATATTTCTACGCTATCTTCACTAGGTTTTAAGTCACAAACAACCATCGAAACCGGATTATACAATTATAACGAATGGTTAAAAGAAAAAAAATAGCGATCAATTTTTTCAGTGATTATAAGCAGGCGGCTGGCTTAACCATTTATCTTTTAAATATTATTAAAGGGTTAAACTTAATTGACGATGCGCAAAAACCCGAGCTAGTTATAATCTGTAACCCCGGCGCTCCCGTTGATGAAATAATGAATATTAATTACCCGTATTATGAAATCTATTTGATTGAGTATGTAATTGATAAAAATATTTTGAAAAGAGCATTTAATAAGCTAGCCCGGACAGTCTTTAAGAAAAATGTTTTTGATACATATAAATTGAAAGATAAATTCCCCGGGGGAATTCAAACCATTTATCCTTATTTTGATTCTAAGGCGATACGCCATATTCCTGAAAAAATTTATTGGAAAGCAGATTTTCAGGAAAAGCATTACCCCGATTTCTTTCCGGAATCGGATTTGAAGTGGTCTGCCAATTTTATGAATAATATAACTTCCGGTCCGAATGTACTTGTCCTAAGCAGTAACGACGCGATCAATGATTTTGAGAAATTTCACCCCGGTCATAAAAACATTACCAGACTGCTGAAGTTTACGTCGTTTTTGCCAGATTTTAACGCCGTGAATTATGATGAATTAATTAAAAAATACAGTATTGGTAAGAGATTTTTCTTTATCGCCAATCAGTTTTGGCCGCATAAAAATCACCTTATTGTTTTGAAAGCCATTAACAAAATAAAACAGGAACTAAATTGTATATTCCTGTTCAGCGGGAGTACGTCAAGCTACAGGGATGAAAACTATTTCCCCATGCTTCAGCAATACATAAGGGAAAATGATCTCGAACAATATGTTAAAATGCTGGGATTTATAGACAGGGAAGAGCAAGTTAAATTGATGTCGGAATCTATCGGAATTATACAGCCAAGCCTGTTTGAAGGCTGGAGTACCGTAATTGAAGATGCGAAAGCGTTAAATAAATTGGTAGTTGCCTCGAACATAAAAGTAAACATTGAACAAATAAGAGAGAACGTCTTATTTTTTGAATCGCTTAATGCCGATGCACTTGCTGAAATAATACT
>DASXMZ010000259.1:0-4090 GCA_036495385.1 Mucilaginibacter sp.
AACGCGGGATGCTGTTTGTCCGCCTGCCAGTCGTAATTAACCCAACCCTGCGTAAGCAATAGGTTATCAAGCGCCTGCCATGACTTGGCATTTTTTGTTTGCAGATAATATCCCGGTTCTTCAACAAACCCCTTCAGATCGCTTGTTAATAGCAAACGGGTCATTATGTTTTCGTTATTTAGCGTGTCCTGTTTAACCTGTGCATCATCAGTTACGGCCAGCGAAAAATTGCCGGCAATTGGTTTGCCGATACTGTCTGTTACCATGATGTGCATCGAAATGCTATCATGGGGTTCGTATGCTGATTTATCAGTTGACAGTTCAACATTCAGGTTGTCGCTGTGGTCAATAAACACTAACCTTTCGTTCAAGGGCTGCCCTTTGGCATTGGTCAGAATAAAGTGAGTAATACCCGATGGAAACAATTGCTTTGCGACCTTTCTGCTTACGTTTCCATCCTTAAAGCTTACAATGGCAGCATAACAAATTATACCTCTCGACTTTCCAATCAAAAAATAGCTGTCGCCTGCTTTTACCAAATCATTTGTAGCTGAAATGGTTATGGCAACAGAGTCTTTATCAAATGGGTTTTTTACATCTAAAACGGCTCCGGTATTTTTTATTCCGGGCAAAGCGAATTCTTTTACAGTGCCTCCGGGCAAGTTGACTTTTGCCGTATATTTTTCATTGGGTTGTATTGTCAAATCAAAGCTTCCCATACCGTTATGCAGCGATTGCAAAGCAGCCACTTGTTTTTGGTTATGATCGGTGACAATACCGGAAATGGTTATCCCTCTTCCATCTTCACCAATTGCCTTAAAACCGACGTGCGAAGGTAAACCCGCAACAAGGTTACCGCTTTCTGGTAAAAACTGCACGTCAGCATGTTCTGCACGGTTTAAATTGATTGGAATGGTTATCTTGTTTTCGTTCTCCTCGTCATGTGCAACCAGGGCTAATCCTGTTGCTTTTTCAGGGACTTTAAAGTTTACATCAAGCAAGCCATTGGCATCTGTTTGCACCCGCTGTTTGTACAAATGATGGTTTCCGGCCATCACTTCTAATTGCACCGGTTTGTCTGCCACTGCGGCTTTATTCATGTCGCTGAGCCGCAGCTTTACGTTTGCCAGCAGCTTTCCGTCTGCAATTAAGGTAGTGGTTTTACTATTCGCCAACCAGGTTTGCTCGCGGTTATCAGCTACAACAAAACGTTTATAGAAAAACCCGTCTGTGTCAAAATTGCGCATCCAATTGGTATAGGCCCGCAAAGTGTAGTTGCCTGCCGGAAAATCAGTCAAACCAATGTCTCCCCGGGTAATGCCTTCTTTAACGGGTAAGCGGTATTGTTTAATAAAGGTATTGCTGTCGTTAGCGATGTCCACATACATGATCCCACTTTTTGTGGAAAAACCAAGTGTTGGCGCGTTAAATAAATAAGCTTTGAACCAGATAGTATCGCCAATGGCATAATAAGGTTTGTCGAATTGCAGGTATAGTTTTTCAGCTGGGCGGTATTTAATACTACTATCTGCAATGGTAGCAATTTTTAGCAAACTGTCTTTTAACGGGTCCGACTGGGCGATTGAAATAGAACTTACTACTAAACCGTCATTTGCTAAATTTTTAACCTGGGGCGGCTCATAATCTACCGGCAAAAGTTCGGCTATCCGGCCATGGGCCCAGGCTCCGTCAAATGAAAGACTATTAGGATCAACAATGCCCCCATTCCGGTCAAAAAAAACATACGGTATATTAAAGCTTACGATGGTTGTCTCGACATTTTCGGGATCATCCAAATGAGTCATTTGCCCATTTTTGGGGAAATGATGACTTTTATTATAGGTAATATGGAGCTCATCGTTATTACAGCCGAGCGCATAAATCCCCTGTTGGTCTGTTGGCTTTATTATTTCATCAGCATTTAGCGGAAAAGGCACCAGGGCACGGGTCAATCTTGTCTTTTTTATATTTGGAGATACTGTCAATCGGAGTACTCTGAAACCCTCCTCTTCTGTTGTGTTTGTAAGCGCTGATCTCAAAAAATGCATTTCCGAGCCTTCGTAAAGCTGTTGTCTCTTTTTTTGCCAGCGCTTCTCCTGCGATTCAGTTCCTTTCATATTTTCAAACAAGGCAGAGCCTTCAAAATGAACTTTTTGTGCATCTGCCGCGTTGCCTCTTTGGTTGCCAAATACTCCCAGATTTGCATAGTCTATCTTCGGGGAGTTATCCACGTGGTCCATGATAAAGGCTGAAAGCAGGTATTTTATCCGGTATCCCAACGCCTTGTTTTCTATTATTAAAAAATCAACCGACGAAGCAGTAAGCGTATTTGTAGCTTCATTGTAGGTTAGATCAAGTAGTTCGGAGTTAAGTATTTTACATTCTTTTGATAATTCCGACATCCCTAAAAACTCCCGTTCAAATAGCTCAAGGTTTCTTGCCCTATCCGGATCGAATTTTGGCTTTACGCTAACGTCGTTTAAGGCTATGGTTTTAGGAATTATGGTAATATCCGGCAAAATGATGCTGTCATCGTTTAGTATTATTGTTTGATGATAAGATTCAAAACCAATTATTGAGATTACCAGCTCATATTTGCCGGGCTTTACACCCTGTAAAACGAACGAGCCGTTAGCAGAAGTTTTATCGCCGATGGTGCCCCCACTCAAAAACACACTGGCGTTTGCAAGAGCTTTGGTATTGGCCTGATTTAAAACCCTCCCCGAAATAGTAAATTGGGCCAGGCAGCTAAATGGAAGGAAGAAAAATAAACAAACTAAAATTTTTGACATTGCCGTTTTACTATTTGATATCGTTTTTTTGTTTATTAATCGTTGTCTTTCTTCTGACAACAATTTGCATTGATTTATAACCCAAATTCCCATTCCCGTCGCTCCCTTCTATAATGACTGTATATGTTCCGGGTTTATCAGCCTCGTAAAATGATATAATCGCATTGCCACTTTTATCAGTAATAACATTTGGTTCCCAATCAATTGTTGAGCGCAGATCAGGTAAATGCTTTGTCGTATCGTTTACGGTATATTTTGGTTTGTAAAACTCTTTTGGCAAGCTAAGTGGTAAGGGCTTGTATAGATAAACTCCCGGTGTATTAACCGTAAAATCTGGTCCACGACCGGAACGAGTGGTAATTTCAATAAAAGCAAATATTAGCGGGGCCATCGGAACATAACGTCTGTGATAATCTCCATTATATTTAGATGAAACCATTACTTCTACTCCTTTGATATCTTCAGCATTATGGGATTTTAAATAATATTCCATGTTATTTATAAAATCCTGCAACGTTCTGTATCCGTAAACTGAAAGTATTTTACTATTTAACATCAATCCATCAACAATAAACAAAACGGGCCTATCTTCAATAAAGTAATAATTTAGTCTTCCGGTATGAAATCCTTTAATTTCGTGGCTAAAAAGATCTAACCAATTTTCCTTACCTGCCATTTCCATATCTTTCTCATCCAGCACCAAGTCAGCATTGCCCGGCCCATTCAGATTTTGTGAGTCTTTTATTATTTTTTTTGCTGTGATTTTTACTTCTTTAAGCAAATGACTGTTTGGGTCAATATATTTCAGTTCCGCGCGCATCCGGTTATTTTTAGCGCTATTAAACAGAGCAGTGTCATTGCTTACATACCATGGCTGGATGGTTGGCCCAGGGGGCATACTAAATACCAGCGGCTTAATATCGTCTATCACAACTCCTATGTTAAAACTCTTATCATGCCGATTTACCGCTTTAATAATAAAAGCAGGTGTATCGATAACCGGGAAATGGCTGAAGGTAAAATAGCCCTCTTTGTTAGTTACTGTATCTCTTATAAAAAGTGGTGATTTTGATAGCAGCGTTACGTGGCTTACCTTGACAGAGCCGCCAAATAGGTTTCGCACCTGTCCCTTTACTTCAAACTCATTTTCTGCCGCAAACGCGGGATGCTGTTTGTCCGCCTGCCAGTCGTAATTAACCCAACCCTGCGTAAGCAATAGGTTATCAAGCGCCTGCCATGACTTGGCATTTTTTGTTTGCAGATAATATCCCGGTTCTTCAACAAACCCCTTCAGATCG
>DASXMZ010000260.1:0-16121 GCA_036495385.1 Mucilaginibacter sp.
TGCAGCATTTCCATAGGCGTTTTATCTATACCGTATAAGCCGCAAAACAATACGATCAACTCGGATAAATTTAAGTTGGGATAATAGCCCGCGGCTTGTAATTGCACGCCTATGCGTTGTTTAATACTGTTGGCATCGGTATCCACGTTAAAGCCATCAACGGTAATGCTGCCTGATGTTTTATCGCGCAGGGTTTCAATAATTTCGAGTGTGGTGGTTTTGCCGGCACCATTTGGGCCAAGCAAACCGAAGATCTCGCCGTCGTAAACTTCAAAACTAATTCCCTTTACGGCTTCAAAATCGCCGTAGTTTTTTACCAGGTTTTTTACTGTAATTATAGGTTGTTTTGCCATCGTTAAAAAATTAGCCCCCTCTAAATCTCCTCCGCCAGCTGGCGGAGAGACATTTTTTGGAGGCGGGAAAATTACTTATTTTTTCTTGCCGAAGGAGGAAATAATTTAGACTTGCTTTCGACTCCCGTTAATTTTTTTTGAGTTCTCACGATCCCGTAGAAATGAGTAGAACTTACTTCATCAGATGTCCTAAGGAATGTAAAACTGAATGCACGTGATGAGCAATATGCATAGCAGTGTGCATAGCCGTGTGTATAATATGTATAATTAGTAAGGTTTTCATGACACAATGATTTATAGTTCAAATGTGCTAACAGAACCATTTTTTAGCTAAAGGTTTTAGGCGAACTGCGGTAAATTGTCGGTGAATTATTGAGGATAGGCGACGAATAAGGCAGTTTTTTGGATGCATCTATGATGCAATTGAATAATTGCATATTTTTAGGTGCCATAAGGTCCGAACGCAATTTAGCCACATTAAAATATTTCATAAATGAAAGCTTTATTTATTTGTTTAGGATGTACTGTTATTCTTTCGTCATGCCACGTATCCGTTAAAGAATCGCTGACCGATTCAACAAAAACGAGCACCTACAAAGTGCCGGAAGACAGCGCTATCACAAAAGCTGTTCATGATGCTTATGCGTCGATAAGTTTCAAGGAAGGCGAAAAACCGAGGTACGCCGAAATAAAGAATTACTTTATACCACAAGCGCAACTGATCAATTTTCGCTTAAATACCGCAGATGTGACCAATATCAGCCAATTTGTTGATCCATTATATAAGGGGTTCATCGAAAGCAATCATGTCCATTTGTTTTATGAAGAGGAAATTTTTGGCAGAACCGAACAGTTTGGCAAGATTGCACACCGGATAAGTACCTACACCACCTATCTCAACACCCGCGATTCAATAGCAGAACGGGGTGTAAACAGCTTTCAACTAATAAAAACAAAAGACGGCTGGAAAGTATCAAGTATTATATGGGATGTGGAGAAGCCTTCGTTAAAGGTGCCTGAATATTACTTACCTAAAAAATAAGAATGGATTAATCAGATTTACGAAGTTTTTAAAACTTCGTAAATCTTACAGATAATTTTATCATCCGCACATTTGAAATCTGCACATCCGCAAATTAGTTTTTCATCAGCTTAATAAAGTCATCAAACAGATACCGGCTATCGTGCGGACCAGGTGATGACTCCGGGTGATATTGTACGGAGAATGCTTTTTTACCTTTCACCCTGATGCCTTCAATGGATTGGTCATTAAGATTGACGTGGGTGATCTCCACTTTATCAGAGGCTCTGACAGCTTCAGGCACTACACCAAAGCCGTGGTTTTGGGAAGTAACTTCGCAGTGGTTGATGATTATATTTTTTACCGGGTGATTTAAACCGCGGTGGCCGTTAAACATTTTTTGAGTAGGGATATCATTTGCCAGTGCCAGTAACTGGTGACCAAGACAAATGCCAAACATCGGTTTATCAGATGCTAATATCTCTTTTACCGTTTCAACACCATAGGGCATGGCAGCCGGATCGCCGGGGCCGTTGGATACGAAATAACCGTGCGGGGCAAAATCCTTTTCCATTTCCTTGAATGTTGTTTTCGCAGGGAAAACTTTGGCATAAATATCCCGGTCGTGGAAATTGCGGAGAATATTTTTCTTAACGCCAAGATCAAGCACTGCCACGCGATAGGTTGCATTCTCATCGCCGAAGGTATATGTCTCAGTAGTGGAAACTTTTGATGAAAGCTCCAGCCCATCCATTGACGGAACTTCGTCCAGCTTCGCTTTTAACTCTTCCAGATCCAATATCTCCGACGAGATGATGGCATTCATCGCCCCTTTGTCGCGGATGTGCCTTACCAACTGGCGGGTATCAATATCAGAAATGCCGACTATATTTTGCTCCTGGAAATAATCCTGTATGGATTCGTTCGCCTGTTTGCGGGTGTAATAAATATTGTAGTTTTTACAAACCAATCCAGCAATCTGTATCCTGCCCGATTCAACTTCTTTGTCAGCTATACCATAGTTGCCAATGTGCGCATTAGTGGTAACCATTATCTGGCCAAAATAGGAGGGATCGGTAAAAATCTCCTGGTAGCCGGTCATGCCGGTATTAAAGCAAATTTCGCCGGTTGTTGTGCCCATTTTTCCGGCTGCTTTTCCATAAAAAACAGTTCCGTCAGCAAGCAATAATACCGCAGGTAATTTGGTGAAATATGTCATCGGTCAAAAAAATTGAATGGTTAAAAAGCCGGTTTGCCTGGCGCAGCGCTCCGTGAAAACAAGCTAAAATATTGAAGTAAGAAACTTCCGCGTTCACGGGCGCAAAGATAGTAAAAAGTCACTAATTTCACTAATTAAATACGGATAAACACTAATGCTTTTAATCGATTAATGTAATTAGCCCTAAATTTGTTCAATTAATGTTACTCAATTAAAATTCGTGTAATTCGAATAAATTAGTGTAATTCGTGCCATTCAAAACTATAACTATCATGTCCACACATAAAGAGGTTAAGAGAATTACCACACATATTTTACAGGAAATGAAAGTACGCGGCGAGAAAATTTCCATGCTCACTGCTTACGATTATTCAATGGCAGCTATTGTTGACGAAGCCGGGACGGACATTATATTGGTGGGCGACTCCGCATCCAACGTGATGGCCGGTCACGAAACTACCCTGCCAATTACGCTGGATCAAATGATCTACCATGCTTCATCTGTTGTACGTGCTGCGAAACGCGCTTTGGTAGTTGTCGATCTTCCTTTTGGCTCGTACCAGGGCAATTCAAAAGAAGCTTTAAACTCAGCTATCCGTATCATGAAGGAAGCCGGAGCACACAGCATTAAAATGGAAGGTGGTGTTGAAATTTCAGAATCTGTCACCCGTATACTTACCGCCGGTATCCCGGTTATGGGGCATTTGGGTTTAACGCCGCAATCAATTTATAAATTTGGTACTTATACCGTACGGGCCAGGCACGAAGCGGAAGCAAAAAAACTAAGGGAGGATGCGTTAAAGCTGGAGGAACTGGGTTGTTTTGCTGTAGTGCTCGAAAAAATCCCGGCAGTATTGGCGAAAGAAGTTAGCGAAAGCTTAAGTATTCCAACCATCGGTATCGGCGCCGGCAGATATTGTGATGGACAAGTATTGGTTATTCACGATATGCTCGGAATAAACAAAGGATTTAAGCCGCGATTTTTGCGCCAGTACGCTAATTTAAACGAGATAATGAACAATGCGATAAAAAATTATGTTAGTGATATAAAGACGAAAAGTTTCCCGAACGAGAAGGAGGAGTATTGAATTGTTGTTCATGGTTGATAGTTCATGGTTCATGGTCATTTTTAAAGAGAATTGCGAGTTGCATCGCGGTTTTTAGACATAGCCATGAACTATCAATTATAAACTGCTCAAGCCATGAACTATCAACTATGAACCACTATGGCTAAACCTGTTTTTAAATATACCAGTTACGATATTACCGATAAAGATATACTGTACGAGGATAATCACCTTATTGCAGTGAACAAACGCGCGGGTGATATTGTACAAGTTGATGAAACAGGCGATGAATCGCTGGAAGATAAGGTAAAGAAATACATTGCCAATAAATATAATAAACCAAACGGCGCATTTTTAGGGGTAGTTCACCGATTGGACAGACCTGTTAGCGGAGTTATTTTATTTGCCAAAACAAGTAAGGCTTTGGAACGGATAAACGCGCTTTTTAAAAGCCGCGATATGCACAAAACTTATTATGCGGTGGTGCGCAACCGGCCACAGCCCGAAGAAGGTAACCTGGTACACTGGCTGGTCAAAAATCCGCAAAAAAATGTCACCAAAGCGCATGATCATGAAGTACCGGGCAGTCTGCGGTCTGAATTGAATTATAAATTAGTTGGTGAGCTTAACGGCTATTATTTAATTGAAGTTGATCCGATAACCGGCCGGCCGCATCAGATAAGGGTACAACTGGCCACTTTAAACTCCCCGATTGTTGGTGATAATAAATACGGCTACCCACGCGGCAGTTTACGCAAGAGCATCAGTCTGCATGCCCGTAAATTACAATTCATCCATCCTATAAAAAAAGAGCCGGTTTTAATTGTTGCCCCTGTTCCTAAAGATGGTTTTTGGGAAAAGTTTGAGGGGATGATGGGGGATTAATGAAGTTTTACTAAAATTTCTCGTTGGCAATCAACTTTGCCAATTGTCGATCGTTACTCCAATTATTTCATTAAAATGTTTATCATTTGTTATAATGACAAACCGATATTGTTTAGCAATTGCAGCTATCCAGATATCATTTTCTGGAATCGGTTTGCCTTTGCTGAGTAATGAGGTTTTTATTAGTGCATAATTATTTGCCGTTTCATCATCAGCAACCAGCACATTACATTTCTTTAAAAAATTGGTTAGCTGTTTTAAGTGCTTTTCATGTTCGAAGACCTGTAAACTCCAAGATACAGTTCTCCCAAAACAGCGAAAGGAATATTTATCAACTGTTGATTGTCAAGTCTTTTTGCAATGGCCGGATTTCCCTTGAACAACTCGATGACAATGTTAGTGTCTAATAAGATACTATTTCCAGTCATCAGGATGGATTGTTTCGCATGACTCAGATATAATCTTTTCTATTTCTTCAGCTTCCTCTTTCGTCCAAATACCTGAAAAATCACGAAAGCCGCCCTTGGTTTTTAAGTTTTCATCTTTTTTGGATTTTTTTATAAAAGACTCCAACTTAGATAAAGTCGCATCACTATCTATTTTTAGCACTTCTTCTATAATATGTAGTTTTTTTGCTTCCGAATACATGACTTTTTTATACACAAATATACAAATCCCTATAATCAATTTAATAGGTCAGTAATGTTATTACTATAATGTCTTTTTTCGATCTGCCTTAAATGGAATTGCTGACACCTGGTATTCGTCTTCATAAACAACATAACCGGGGTTTTTAGTTGTTATTCTTTCTACTATTAAATCATACTTTTCCAAAACTTCAATAAGTTCGTTAACTTTAAGAAGATGTTCTTTTGCCGTGTCTTTAAACCAAGACAAGGATATTGCAGCCGCATTTTTATTCCCAGCGTTTGAAAACCAGGTAGGTTCATCCAAGTAACCGTTAAACCAATTATTCAGTGCATTTAGTTTTTTTATATCGATATCCTGTGTTAGGGAAAGCTCTCGAAAATGCCTGAGCGCCCTAAATATCCCTGTTTCAGCTTCCCCGTCTTCATTAACAAACTGCGTGATAAATCGGATGTACATTTTTCGTTTAACGATTTTAAATATAATTAAGTTTATAAACCTTTGTATACAACATTTTCAATGAAGGAAGAGCTTAACCAAATAAAAAGTGTATTATGGAAACTCGCTGGAATGCCCGACAAAGATTTGTCAATTTTGGATCAACTGTGTTCACTCAAACACTACGACAAAAACGATTTCTTTCTAAAGCCGAATGCAATTCCTACACACTCCGGATTTATAATTAAAGGTGCATTCAGGGAATATTATACCGACAACAATGGTAGGGAGTTTATTAAAGCTTTTGGGTTTAAAGATGATTTTACCGGTTCGTATTATGATTTGGCCCATGGAAATCCCTCTACCGTCAGCATACAAGCATTAACTGAAAGTACAGTTCTGGTAATACGTTATAGTGAATTCCAAAAGCTTGTAACTACCGATTCTTTTTGGCTCAAAGTCGCTTATTCGATAGCGCATAATTTGCTGATGAAAAAGTTCGAGAAAGAGTTTCAATTGCTGACACTCACCGCGGCGCAGCGTTATGATTTGCTTAAGATATTTCATCCTGATTTGGAACAGTTAGTCCCTGCCTATCATATCGCCTCGTATTTAGGCATTACCCCCATTTCTTTAAGCAGAATAAGGGCGCAGAAAAAAAAATAATTTCTTATCATTTGATAAGAGAATTTGCATCGTTATTCCTGAATTTTAGGCTGTTAAAGTAAGTATAACAATAAAATTTATGACAATGTTAAAAACAGCAGGGGTATGGACGCTAACTATATTATTGGCGCTCTTTTTTCTTTATGTGAGTTATAAAAAATTAACAGGAAACGAAATCACAGCCGCACATTTTCAGGAGTGGGGGTATGCAAACTGGTTACTCACTTTCGTCGGTTGTTTGGAATTAACCGGTGCTATCCTTCTTTTATTTCCGGTAACCGCAACAAGTGGAGCATTACTGCTTTCTCTTATCATGGTGGGAGCCTCCTACACTTTACTTAGCCACGACGTTAGGCGAACATCAATAGTCACCATAACTTGCCTTGTTCTGCTCCTATTTTTGGGTTTTGTGAGATGGAGCGAAGGCTGGATACTTTCTATTTTTAAAATGAAGGGCTGAATAATAGAAACTATTCGCAATCCTTTAGTATACAGAAATGTCATGCTTACAATCATATTTCTTGCATTGATATTTCATCAATATTTGGGATCAGATTATTCTTTATCTGGTTAACTCTGCTTTCCAAAAATTCAGCCATTTCAATAGAAGGGTCGGCATTAAATGGATAAACTTCTTTCATCGGACCACCTTCTTTGACTTGGTTTATCCAGTCTTCTGCAAGTCCTGTATATTGTTCTAATACTTGCACGGTTGTTGTTGCACCGTAAATGTCCAGGTACATTGACGGCAAATCGCCAACTATTATCCACAAAAGATTATCCTCTTCGCTTGACGTATTAACTATATCAAAAAGAAAAATACAAAGAACCCAACCAAGATTAGTATATAAACGTGAACTTTTAACTTCCTTACACCAATGAAAATCGTTGATATATTCTGAAGCTTTAGTGTGAGCCTCAATCACTTCATCATAAAACTTCAGTTTCTTGTTGATGTCGGGAACGTTTATCGGATATTTCATAGGATAAAGTTTTAGCGATAAAGTTAACGGTTATTTGAGATAGGAATACGATTTGATGAATTTCTAAAAACACCTACAACCCCAGCACCGTTTCCCAAATTCTTTCGTCCACCAAAACACCTTCTATCAAACTCTTTTTTCTGTTTTTCAAAGTGTTTTCGCCAGGATAGGAAATTGATCCACCTTCATGTTCGGGCCGACTGGTTTTGGTGTAATTGATGATCTCTTTGATTAAGCCGGCGGTGTGTTCAGTGTTTTGTGGTTTGATACAGATAAAAACCTGCGATACACCTGATTCCTTTTCGCTTTCGGTGATCTTTGCGGTTGAATTGCCCTGACTGAGGATTGTTACTAGCAGATCGAGTACAAGCGATAAGCCCGAGCCTTTCCAGAAACCAACAGGTAACAATCGTTTTGATTCTAGGATGGTAGCAGCATCTGTGCTCAAATTTCCTTCGCTATCATAACCACCGGGCAATGGTAATTGCTCATTGTTGTTTTTATATTGTACCAGCTTGCCTACAGAATATTGTGAAATAGCCATATCCAGCACCACGTGCCCGCCGATGCGTGGAATAGCGATAACCAGTGGATTGTTCCCAAGCCGCGGATCGATGCCTCCCCAGGGGGGCAGATTTGCGATAGTATTGGTAATACAAATGCCGATAAATCCTGCTTCGGCGGCTTGCCAGCCATAAGCGCCGGCGCGCATCCAGTGATTAGTATTTCTAACGGCAACGCAGCCTATTCCGTTTTCTTTCGCAAGTTCGATGGCCCTTGTCATGCAAAAGCGTGCATTCAGCATGCCAGGCGCCAAATTGCCGTTCCATTGTTCCAACGATCCAAAAGCGTTTTCCTTTGCCGGTTCAGCAGCCGGTTTTACCAGGCCCTCTTTTACAAATTCAACAAAAGTTGGAAAACGGTTTAAGCCATGGGTATAAACGCCATCGCGGCTGTTCTCGGCAAAAATTGTCGCACATATTTCTGCCTTTACCTCAGTAAAGTTCAGCGACAGTAAGATGCGTTTAAATTCGGATTTTAGTTTTTCAAAAGGAACTCTCATGGGAGTTGGTTTAATGATTGATTGAGTTTATTAGGTGAATGGTTTAACGTCCGCGCATACACCGCATCGTCCTTTGACGTTGAATTTTACCATTCACCCAATCAACTACTCACTTAATCAACTAATTCATAAAGACGCCATATCAATTACAAAACGATAACGAACGTCGCCTTTTATCATGCGCTCATAAGCCTCGTTAATATAATCGATATTAATTACTTCCACATCCGATGTTATGCCATGTTCTGCACAATAGTCGAGCATTTCCTGGGTTTCTTTTATCCCACCAATGAGCGAACCAGCCAGGCGACGGCGTCTGCCAATAAGGTTAAAGGCAGAAACGGTAGGTGCCTCAGGCGGAACGCCCACTAAAATCATTGTGCCATCCAGCTTTAGCATATTCAGATAAAAATTATACTCATGTTGCGCCGATATGGTATTGATGATAAAATCAAGGCTTCCTGCTATTTTATTTACTTGTTCCGGGTCTGAGGTTACCACAAAATGATGTGCGCCTAATTTTTCAGCGTCTGCCCTTTTTGATGCAGAGGTGCTCAATACCGTAACCTCTGCACCTAAAGAGGCCGCGAGTTTTACAGCCATGTGCCCTAGTCCGCCTAAACCAACCACGCCCACCTTATGACCTTTACCAACTTTCCATTGCATCAGTGGCGACCAGGTAGTTATCCCTGCACACAAAAGCGGTGCAACACCCTGCAGCGGCAATTTATCGGATATATGAAGGGTGTAGTTTTCGTCAACTATTATCCGGTTTGAGTAACCTCCATAAGTTGGTACGCCTTGTTTATCACGGCCATTATAGGTTGCTACCATCCCAAAGTCGCAATATTGCTCAAGGCCCGCAAGGCAACTTGGGCAGTGGCGGCAAGAATCAACAAAACAACCTACGCCGGCGGTGTCGCCAACTTTGAATTTCGTTACCTTATTGCCAACTTTAGTTATTTTTCCTACTATTTCATGTCCCGGAACCATCGGGAAAATAGAGCCTCCCCATTCGTCGCGTGCCTGGTGTATATCTGAATGACAAACGCCGCAGAATAAAATTTCTATCTGTACATCATTGGGGCCGACTTCGCGGCGTTCAAATTTAAATGGTTCCAAAGGGGTTTTTGCCTTCGGCGCTGCATAGCCTTTTACTGGTATCATAGTTGTTGGTTGAGTTAAATGTTGAACAAATATATAGGTATAGCAGTTGAATTTTGCCGGACCGGCGGATTAATCTGATTTATGAGATTTCACTGATTATTTATATCGTTGTTCAAACAATCGCTTAAAATATTTGCCGTTTTAAACAGTTATAATTGCAAATGCGCCATAGTACCGGCCGGAATTTTTATTTTTGCCTATGTTTTTACACTTGAAGATTAAACGTTTAATACTACCCATAATAATTTTGCTTACCGGCCTGGTAATAAATTCATGCAAAAAAGAAAAGACCAACGCCATTCAGGCGCTTTTAGTTGGCAAATGGCAGCTGGCATCGGTACAGGCTACTTATTATACCGGCAACATTATGGATTCTACAACAATGCTTAACACTACCTGCGATTCAAACCAGGTATTTACATTCAAAGCGGATAATACTTGTACCTATACCAATTTTCATTGTCTGGCACAACCTGTTGCCAGTGGGCAGTGGTCATTGACGCAAAACCAACTTTATCTGCAATCGAATATTGTTTGTAAAGACACAACAGCAGCGGGTAGTTCAATGCCCTTTAATTATGCACAGATATATAACCTCGGCCAGTTTTCATTGGTGTTGAATACAGGGGATATCCAACCAAATTATTCACTTACCGCCAAGCGGAAAATTATACAGTATGGTTTTATCAATCAAAAATCATTGGGAATACCGTAATAACACGTAGCCCTTATTTTTTAAGAAAATTAATTGATAAGGTATAAATAAGCGGTTGTGTTTATTAAAAGCAAAATTATTGCTGCGAAAACTTTATATTTGGGCCGTTATAAAATCACGCTGTTGTTTTGAAACTACCAAATTCAACAAATCGTAACAGACATGAATAAAAAAATTCCGATAACTACCGGGATATATTGCTATCTGGGTGATAGTGTCATTTTAAAAAATAATATCTAATCCGGATGAAAAAAAGAATAGCAATTTTTGCTTCAGGTTCCGGATCAAATGCTCAAAAAATAATGGAGCATTTTAAACGTAACCCCGAAGCGGAAGTAGTACTGATACTAACAAATAATCCACAGGCATACGTATTACAACGTGCCGACAATTTCGAAATACCTTCGCATATATTTACCCGTCATGAATTTTATGAAACTGATGATGTGATCAGGTTATTAAAAAATCTCCAGGTTGATCTTATTGTATTGGCAGGTTTTTTATGGCTCGTACCCGAACCACTGTTAAAGGCTTTCCCTAATAAAATCATTAACCTGCACCCGGCTTTGCTGCCTAAATTTGGGGGAAAAGGAATGTTTGGCGATCACGTGCATCAGGCCGTACTGGATGCGAAAGAAGAAGAATCGGGCATTACCATACATTTTGCGGGCGAGCACTTTGATGAAGGGGAGATTATTCATCAGTCGAAATTTAAAATAGAACCCGACGACAACCTTGAGATTATTAAGTTTAAGGGCCAGCAATTGGAACACCATCACTTTCCCCGGGTGATAGAAAGTTTGCTGAAAAAGATGAAGAGCTGAGATTGCAATAAAAGCAAACTGCTTTGACATGGAGAGACATTGCTTTCTTTTTCAGGCACTTTCGTTTCTGAGCTATTGTTAAAAACGTTCAAATTCATATATTTGATCTTGCGTATTGCAGCGTAGTCTCTGCATATGCTGACGGGTTTTATAACATTTTAATGAAAGCAACCTCTCCGAACATACACGGTCCTGCAGACTTAGGCCTGGTAAAAACCCTTCCAACAAAAAATCTCGCTAAGCTGGTTTGGTCAATGGTTAGGCCTTACAAAAAGTGGATGCTTATTATTTTCCTGGCAATGCTGCTCGAAACCGCGATGAGCATTGCCACGCCCTGGCCGTTGAAAATAATCATCGACAATGTTATAGGCCACCACGTTTTACCAGGCTGGCTGGCTTGGATGGATGCCATTTTCCCGGATGAAAACAGGATTCAATTTGCGACTGTTGCCGCAATTAGCGTAATAGCAATGGCGGCAATAGGCTCGCTTGCCAGTTATATCGACAGCTATTTTACCGAAAGCGTGGCGCAATATGTCTCAAACAACCTAAGGCGACAGATATATCATCACCTTCAACGGCTTTCGCTGGAATATTACGATACGCATCAAACAGGCAAGTTGTTAAGCACCATTACAACCGATGTTTCAACCATACAAGACTTTGCTTCCTCATCGCTGATGAATATTATCGTCGATCAGCTTACTATTTTCGGGATGCTTGGCATAATGTTTTATTTGAATGCAAGCTTTGCACTGATAGCTGTAGCCGTTTCGCCATTTTTACTGCTATTTGTAGCGCGCTTTAAAAAGGTGATAAAAAAAGCGACGCATGAAGTACGACAGGACCAAAGTAATATGCTGGCTGTGTTACAGCAGGGTCTGGAATCGATCCGCGCTGTAAACGCTTTCGGGCGGCAGGACCTTGAAGAAGACCGGCTTAAAAAAGTGAGCCTCGAAACAGTTGGTGCTGCGCTAAAGGCCCGGCGCGTAAAGTCCGTACTCAACCCGGTTATTGCTATTACTGTATCTTTTTGTATCGCGATCGTTTTATGGCGCGGAACCGACCTGGTGCTGAATGGAGTTATGACGGTAGGTTCTTTAACCGTTTTTCTGTGGTATATGAATAAGTTCTTTTCCCCGGTACAGGACCTTGCCAAAATGACAAGCACTATTGCACAGGTAACAGTTGCGCTTGAGCGGATACAAGCCATCCTTGGTACCAACATTATAGTAGCAGAAAAACCAAACGCGGAGGCCCCGGGACGACTCAGTGGCAATATTACTTTCAACCATGTGTCTTTTGCTTATACCCATGAGGCCCCGGTTTTAAAGGATATTAACCTTCAAATTACTTCCGGACAAAGAATAGGTATTTGCGGGCCAACGGGATGCGGAAAATCTACCATTGTAAGCCTGATAGCCCGCTTTTATGACCCGGTAGGCGGCCAGGTTTTGATAGATGGTAAAGACATCAGCGACTTTACCCTCGATGGATTACGCTCGCAACTCGGTTTCGTTTTGCAGGATACTGTGCTTTTTTACGGTTCTGTACGTGAAAATATAGCCTATGGCAGGCCCGATGCGACCGAAGATGAAATCATCGAAGCTGCTAAGCTGGCAAACGCGCATGAATTTATTTGCTGTATGCCCCACGGTTATGATACATTGGTAGGAGAACGTGGGATCACACTTTCGGGCGGGCAGCGGCAGCGTATAGGAATTGCGAGGGCGGTAGTGCGAAATTCCCCTATTCTTATTTTGGACGAACCTACCGCGTCGCTCGACGTTGAGGCCGAAAAAATTGTTATGGAAGCATTGGAACAACTGATGGAAGGGCGAACCGTAATTACCATTGCACATCGCCTTAGTACCATTTGTAATTGCGACAAGATAGTGGTGCTACATGGCGGATGTATTGCCGAAGAAGGCAGCCATGAAGAGTTGATGGAAAAAGGCGGTCTCTACGCAGAACATTATATAATGCAGTCTATTGCAAAACAGCCGTTTCATAAAATAATTTCGTAGCTTAACAGGCTTAAGATTAATCAGTAATCAGGAACATTATTATCACAGATTATGCATAAACGTTCAATTATCGTTTTTCCGGATGATACCGTAAAGTCCATCATTGACGCTATCAGCAGTGCGCATAAATCCATATTGGTAAAAATGTTCCTGTTTTCGGATCCGGAATTGCTGGATGCCATTATCGCTGCAAAAAAACGCGGAGTCGAAGTAAAAGTGATGCTCAATCCGTCGAGGCGAAATGGTGAAGAGGAAAATGAAGATACCCGCAAAAAGCTTGAAGCAGTAGGAATAGAAGTGCGCGACACTAATCCATGTTTTGTTATCACTCACGAAAAATCAATGGTGGTTGACAGGAAGCTCGCTTTTGTGAAGTCGTTAAATTGGGAAACCAAAAATCTTACTGAAACGCGCGATTATGCCATCATAACCTGGCACCCCCGCGAAGTGGAGGAAATTATACTTTGTTTTGAGGCTGATTGGCACCGTAAAGATTTTGATCCCGGTGAGGATGCTTCGCTGATTTGGTGCAGCCTGAATGGGCGCGAAAAGATTGCAAAATTTATTGACCAGGCCGCGCATACGTTGTTTGTGCAAAATGAGCGTTACCAGGACCTGGTGATCATAGAGCGGATTGTGCGTGCAGCCAGCAGAGGGGTAAAAGTACATGTGATGGTGCCGCCGCCGCACACGCTTAAAATGGAGAAAATTGTAGAAGGAGTAGGCGGCTTGCGTATTATGGATGATGTAGGTATTAAAATACATAAACTGAAGCATTTAAAGCTACATGGCAAAATGTTGCTGGCCGACGGCGTGAGAGCGATAGTGGGATCTATCAACCTGGCCCCGGGCAGCTTTGACCATCGCCGCGAACTGGCCATTGAAATACACGACGAAGACATTGTTGAGCGCCTGCAGGAAATTGCTCATCACGACTGGAAAAACTCTCACCCGCTGGATCTTTCTGACGAGGGGCTATTTGAGGATTTGGAGCGCCGAGGTGAGGGCGGTTCGGAAAAACTTGTGCTTAATTTACATGGCAATAAGAAGAATCATAAAGACCATGAGAAATAAAGTTGAAAAGAGCCAGGAGCCAAGAATCAAGAACCAGGGAAAAATTCAATATGTGATGTCTTGTTTCTAACGAGCGTTGTCATGCTGGGTAGCCCCAGCTTGCCCTGAGTTTATCGAAGGGAAGCACGTGCGTAGAGGCCTTTGCCCACTATGGTTCGATGGGGCACACCATGACACCCCATTTGTCTCTTAAATCTTGCTTCTTTGTTCTTGGCTCTTATATCTCACACAAAAAAAGCAATCATATAAGCAATCACCGAAACAGCCATGCCATACATAAATACATCATACGATATACGCAGTAAACGGAACTTGCGGCCTAAAACTTTGCCCTGCCAGTAAATATCTTTTATAAGGCTCCCATATAAAAATTCGTTGTCGTCCATCATCTGCCTTATACCGTATTCAAATTCTTTTAAATCCATGTTATAAAAACTGCCGAAAAATAACAGGTTTACTGTTTTGTTGTCTACCTGTTCCCTTGTAAAAGTACCTTTGGGGATGCTAGGCCGCGTTGCAAGTACCGAGTATATAATAGTTACCATACAAACCACCAATAACAAAATAGTAGGATAAATCAGGTGCGAATTTTGCACAAGTTTTCCAATAAACAACCCTATCGCTAATGATATGATAATGGAGTTTACAGTAATCATAATGAAAGCCTTGTTATCGGCCATGATACTTAAATGCTGGTGATTTGACGACGAATTTTTAAACATGGTTTGCACACCGCGCAAATGATGCTTGTTCTTTTTTAACTGTGATGAATAACTTCCGGCAGAGCCATCAGACGCAGCCGTCTTTGAAGTTTCTTTATCATTAGTTATTTCCTTTGTTGGCAAATCGTCTGTTGGCATTTAATTTCCCGTTTTATTAGCAATTTATCGCTGTTAATATTATTTTATCCGGAATAACCTGATAATAAAGACTATAATACTATTGCACCAGCTTTGATATTTTATCGAAGTTATTATTTTTTATTTTCGAATTGTTAATTTTTTTTGTAGGTTCAATTCTTTATTCCTATTCAGTACTTCACAAAGTTTTAATTATCAGTTAGGTTTAGCTATCATGACCAGACTCCTCCTCGTTTTTTGTTTTGTTTGTTTCTTGTTGCCGGCGAATGCACAAACCAATGCCGGACAGGTGGTTGCCCCCCAACAAAATGTCGCCAGGCCAAAACTGGTAATCGGTATTGTGGTTGACCAAATGCGCTGGGATTATTTGTATCGCTATTATGCTCGTTATAGTAGTAATGGTGGCTTTAAGCGGCTTATAGGTAACGGATTTTCGTGCGATAACACCATGATCCCTTATATGCCGACAGTGACAGCATGCGGACATACCAGCATTTACACCGGTTCGGTACCGGCAATTGATGGCATTACCAGTAACGAATGGTGGGATTATGATATTTCGGGAGTGGCCTATTGTACCGGCGATTCAGCCATGAAAACAATAGGAGGTACCTCAAAAGCCGGACAAATGAGCCCTCACAATTTATTGGTTACCACCATTGGCGATGAATTGCGACTGGCAACCAATTTTCAGAGTAAAGTTATAGGCATAGCGCTTAAGGACCGCGCTGCTATTTTGCCGGCAGGGCACGCCGCCAACGCAGCTTACTGGTACGAAGAGACTACCGGCAACTGGATATCATCGTCCTATTATTTTAATGAACTACCCAAATGGGTGCAGGATTTAAATGCAAAAAAATTACCTGATCAATACTTTGCAGAGGATTGGAACACGCTTTACCCGCTGGATACTTATGTTCAAAGCACACCGGATGTAGAACCTTACGAATACAGGCCATTTGGAAGAGAGGCTAAAGGATTTCCTTATAGTTTGAAGCAGTTTGTTGGCAAAAGTTACGGCCTTTTGCATGTGACGCCTTATGGCAACAGTTTTACATTTGATATGGCAAAAGCTGCCATTGCCGGAGAACAACTGGGTGCCGGCGCCAGT
>DASXMZ010000261.1:0-6734 GCA_036495385.1 Mucilaginibacter sp.
TGAATTATTTGGCCGTTTTTCTTTTTATGCCTGGAAATTCCCTGACGGGAAAATTGCTGTGGCGACTTATACTTTACTAAGGGGTCTTCAGCGGTAGAAACCTGGTCAACGGGCTTGATATCTTCTATTGTCATTGATAAAAACTCCGCCCTGTTATAGCCATAATGTTTAATAGCCGCCACATTAACATCCAGGAATTGTGAAGAATCTACATCAAACACCCACATGGGAAGAGGACTTAAATGAAATAATTCACTATATTTTTTCTCAGACTCTTTTATACGGATTTCAGATAGTTTACGCTCTGTAATATCTTTAAAATAAACTGACAAGCCGCTCTTCGAAGGATATGCGCTGACTTCATACCATTTTTCCAATGCTGGATAATAATCCTCGAAATGAACAGATTGCCTGGTTTCCATTGCGCTATGGCATTGGTGGTAGGACTTGGAATCAGTCGAATCAGCGTATACATCCCATAAATTTTGACCAAGTGTTTCATTTTTGGGCTTTCGCAAAACTTTTTCAGCCATATTGTTCCAATAGGTAACAACCCAGTTATTATCAACTGCTATGAAAGCATCTGTAATACTTTCAAGTATAATATTCCTTTCTTCAAGGGCTTCTGCGCTCCTTTTCCGCTCAATGGAAAGCTGGGCTTCCTTTTGCAGTTCGGTCATTTGCACAGCTTGAGATATCTGAATTTCATTATATTTTTTTAGCTGGTAAGCCCACAATCCGCAAATAAAAAATATCAGTGCAGCCAACAGCACATGAATGATAAATGTTTGAAGGGGAAAATAATCCAGTTGTGTGAAATAAATATTGGGAACACCGATGTTTTGCAGGTAACCTAGTGATGCATGATGAATAACCACCACTACCAATACAGGAATTTGCAGTCTCCATTTCTGGTAGGTGATAAGTATGGCACTTCCGATAAAGGCAAAAAAATGCATTTCAAATAACCCGTGCATCTGATAAATAAACTGGGCCATGAAAACACCTAATACAGCGCTCAAAACATATTGATAAAGGGATGATTCGGGTAAGGCGATTTTGACAGAATAATACGCCAGCAGTGATAGCCCGCCTACACCAAATGCGATAAGCCATGTATCATAAAAAAAAGCGAATACCAGTCCGCTCAAAAAAAAACCGATCAGAAAATAATTCATAAGCCTGTCTGATCGTTTTTTCACCTCGAAGTTAAAGGCGAGGGCTTGATTATAATTTTCAGTGGGGTCTCTATCCATTATAGTTTCCTTCATTATTGGTCGCAATTTGCCAGCAGCTGCCAAAAGTCCTTTACACCTGCCGGTTAAAAACCAATCAGACATAATCATTTAGCAAAGTGGTTATAGCAATTTTTGAAAAGCTGGTTTTTCATTTGTACAATAACTGTTTCTATTACAGTTACACTCGGAAAACAATTTGTACCAGCCATTTTTTATCTTTTTCGGCTTTTTAATTGTAATACGTGTTTTCCCATGGAAAAGGTTATTTTCATTAGGCTATTTGGAGAATTACGAACACTTTCCAATTAATCACTAAAATTATTACCTTTGCCCAAATCCACCCATACGATGCAAAACCTCACCCTGCTCGACGGTCAGAAATTTCAAATCACATTACAGCGTTTATGTCGTCAGTTAATAGAAAATCATAATGATTTTTCAGGCTCGGTTATCATCGGCATACAGCCAAGAGGCATTTACCTGGCTAAGCGTATAGCCGAGGAACTGCGAGATATATTGCATGGAAAAAATATTCAACAAGGCGACCTGGATATTACCTTTTACCGAGATGACTTCCGCCGCCGCGAATCGCAGCTTTTACCAAATCAAACAAAAATAGATTTCATCATTGAAGGCAAAAAAGTGATCATGATGGACGACGTACTTTGGACAGGACGTACCATTCGCGCTGCTATGGATGCTCTGCAGGCATTTGGCAGGCCTGAGAGAATAGAATTGCTGGCCCTGGTTGATCGTCGCTATTCAAGGCATATACCGGTATCAGCAGATTATGTAGGCATTGAAGTAGATTCCATCGCATCACAAAAAGTTGTGGTAAGCTGGAAAGAAACAGATGGAGAAGATAGGATTACTTTGATATCGGATGCGAAATAGTAGAAAATTTCGGATTTCGGATGTTCGATTTCGGATGTGGTTATGAAGGACATTGGTTTAAGAAATAGTAAGAATATTGGATGGATAAAACAGAGCTAAAGCTCAGAACACAACGATTTGCGGTAGATATTATAAAATTAATTGAGAGCCTTCCACCGAGGCGCTCGCTTAATGTTTTATCCAATCAATTGTTGAGATGTTCGTCTTCAGTTGGTGCGAATTATCGTTCAGCATGCAAATGGAAATCCATGGCCGACTTTATAAATAAAATTATTATAGTGGAAGAAGAAGCTGATGAGTGTGTTTACTGGCTAGAATGAATGGAGCAGGCAAATTTAGTTAGTGCAAAAGATACTTACGATCTTAAAAAGGAAGCTAATGAACTTACTGCTATATTCACTGCAATAGGTAAAACGGCAAAAGTTAACCAACAAAGCAAAAAATCATAAACAAAAAACAAATCCGAAATCGGACATCCGAAATCCGAAATAAAAAAATTAAATCCGAAATCGTAAATCCGAAATCCGAAATAAAAAAATGGCAGGACTCAGCACACGGCATCTTTTAGGAATCAAGGACTTAAATCCGGCAGATATTCAGTTGATATTTGAAACTGCGGATACTTTTAAATCTGTTTTAAACCGGCCGATTAAGAAAGTCCCGTCCCTGCGCGATGTAACCATTGCCAACATCTTTTTTGAGAACTCTACACGTACCCGTTTGTCTTTTGAGTTAGCTGAAAGACGCCTGTCGGCTGATACGATAAATTTTGCCGCTTCATCATCATCGGTAAGCAAAGGCGAAACTTTGATTGATACGGTAAATAACATCCTCGCCATGAAAGTGGATATGGTGGTAATGCGCCATCCCTATGCCGGTGCCGGTATATTTCTATCCAAACATGTAAAAGCACAAATAGTAAACGCCGGCGACGGGGCACATGAACACCCCACACAGGCGTTGCTGGATGCTTTTTCAATCCGCGAGAAATTGGGTGATGTTGCCGGTAAAAAGGTGGTGATCGTAGGGGATATTCTTCATTCCCGCGTAGCCTTATCAAATATATTGTGCCTGAAACAACTGGGTGCAGAAGTTATGGTTTGCGGCCCTACAACGCTTATTCCAAAGTATATCGGTTCATTAGGCGTAAGGGTTGAACATAACCTGCTCAAAGCCCTCAATTGGTGCGACGTGGCCAATATGCTGCGCATACAGTTGGAACGGCAGGATATAAAATATTTTCCTTCACTACGCGAGTATACAATGCTGTACGGACTAAATAAGCAGATATTGGATTCGCTGGATAAAGAGATCATTGTAATGCACCCAGGCCCCATTAACCGCGGCGTTGAAATTACCAGCGATGTGGCCGACAGCAAGCAATCCATCATATTGGACCAGGTTGAAAATGGAGTAGCCATTAGGATGGCGGTATTGTTTTTATTGGCCGGACAGCCACCATTATAAATCCGTAATGGAGAAGTATATCCATTTTATAAAAAAACATCGTTTTGATATACTCGTAGCGTGCTCTGTTATTGCATTTTGCATTGACGTATTTTTTAAGATGCACACGTTTTCTTTGACAATATTTGCATTATATCTCATGGGATATGCTGCGGATAGTGAAAGAAGTAAAACGAATATAGAGGAACGCAAAAGGTTAGAACTAAAGGGGCTCACTAAAGAAGATCTTAAGAATATTGAATTTGTTAAAAGCTGGGAAGAAATCAGGAAAAAAGGATTAATAAAATATTCACTTATTGATGGAGGAATATTTTTTGGTTTTGTATTATGCTTTGTGTACAGTATCCTTTCAATTATTATCATAAAGAATTTAATGAATACTATTTCTGCCGATCCATCAAACATGTTGAGCTTTATCGGCTACACTTATATTGCTGGAGTAATATCCGGAATTATTGTTTTCAGATTTCTATGGATTTATAACGAACAAAAATTTATCCGTTTAACCGACCCATTGCATTAAATCAGCCCGCTGTCCGTTATACTTTAGAATTTTACATCTATGAGATCAGCGTCCCTTATTCTTTTAACTTTCATTATAGCGTTTTCAGGCTTCGCCCAAAGCCAGCAGCAGCAAAAAGTTGATTCGGTTTTTCAGCAGGTAAAAAAATACTTTAACCAAAAAAACGCCGATGCCATTTATAACATGGCGGGCGACGGTTTTCAAAATGAATTAAGTATAAACGCGTTCAGCCAGGTTGCCAATAAGCAGCTTTTCGCGTTCGGGGAAATAAAAGAATCAGCCCTGATTAGTTTTGTTAATAATAGCGTAGCGACTTATAAGCTTAAACTGGATTCAGCCACCTTGCAGCTGATGATGAGTTTGGATAAAAAGAACAAACTGGAAATTTTTCTTTTCCAGGATTATATGGAGCCGCCGGGCAATAAAACTGCTCTTGTACCTTCATCTAATCCGTTGAGATCCGAAATGGATAAAGTAATTGACACCGTTGCAAGGGCTTATATCCAAAAAGCGACTACCGTGGGTTTATGTATCGGTATACTGAAAGATGGCAAAATCAAGATTTATGGCTATGGCGAGACCGCAAAGAAAAACGGCAAAATACCAAATGCCGACACATTTTTTGAGATCGGCTCCATCACCAAAACGTTTACTGCTACTCTATTGGCCTACTATGTAGACAAAGGACTGATTAAGTTAACCGACCCGATTACCAAATTCCTGCCGGACTCTGTTGCCGGGAATCCCGAACTTAAATCAATCACCTTGTTGAATTTGAGCAACCATACTTCCGGGCTGGCCCGGCTTCCCGACAACCTTATCGATCATGCAACCGATGCAACAAACCCTTATAAAGATTATACCAAAGTATTATTATATCAGTACCTAAAAACCTGCAAACTGGAAAGTAAACCCGGTGAAAAATACGCCTATTCTAACCTGGCCGTAGGTCTGCTGGGCAGTATATTGGAAAGCGTTGGCAAAAAAACTTTTGAGCAAATGGTGATTGACGTTATCTGTAAGCCGTTGGGCATGTACAGCACCGATCAATATTTAAACCCTTTGCTTTCTCCACGTTTTGTACAGGTTTATAACACCTACGGACAACAAACTGAGGCCTGGGATTTCGATGTACTTGCCCCCTGCGGAGCCCTGCGCTCGACAGTTAACGATTTATTGATTTACGCTAAAGCAAATTTACATCCGGGAACTGATACGCTTTCAAAAGCCATCGCGTTAACGCACAAAATAACTTTTAACAAAGATGTAAAAATTGGTCTGGCCTGGCATATCATTACGGTTAACGGAGTCGATTATTACTTTCATAACGGTGGCACAAATGGCAGCAGCAGCTTTTTGGCTTTTAATTCCAAAAAAAACATTGCGGTGGTGGTGCTGTCAAATGCTGTTGAAAGCACAGATGCGGTGGGAACAGGGATTTTGAGGAAGATACAATAGCTATCGATTTAGCTGGAGTCGCTTTAACAGTTTACTCACCCGGACTTCGCTTCGCTTGTCCACCCTCTCTACCGCAAGCGGTAAAGAGGGTCTGGAAAATTACAAACTTTCTTTAATACGGTTTAGGACGGACTGTATGTTATTTATTATTTCGATATTATCGAACCTAATGATCTTTAGATTTAAACCCATTAATACTTCATCACGGTTTTTGTCATATTCTTTTTTATACTGATGAATTGGACCATCTGCTTCGATCACCAATTTCGCTTTATCGCAATAAAAATCAGGAATGTAATAAAGACTTTTACCAAATGTCGATTCAACACAAATGGGATGTTGTCTCAAAAATTTGTAACCATAGAATTTTCTATTTCTAATATGTCGCCATAGAATTTTTTCTGCTTCAGTTTCTCTGCGCCTTAATTCGCGGCATAATTCGATGATAGAAGGCATCTCGAAAAGTAGTTAATTTATTTTGAAAAAACTTCTCAACCCTCTTTTTTGCTTGCAAAAGAGAGGGTGATCCAGCGCAGCGTAGATCGGGTGAGTAAAATCATCGCGATGCCGTAGAGCTACCCTCCAATATGCTTCAAAGCATAAGCAATAAAATTGCTGGTCAAACCGTAATCCTCTGTCCCTTTGCGGCGGATAAAAAAGAAATCGCGGGTAATTTTCAAACCTTCGATGGGTACTTCAACCAGGTCGCCTTCTGCAAGTTGACGGATAATAGATGGGCGTGGCATAAAGCCAAGACATTGATCAGCCAATAAAAAGTTTTTCAAAGCCTCCGTGCCGCCCAATCTTATTTTTACCGACAGGTCTGCCGGTTTAATGTGTAGTGTAGATAGTGATTTTAGTAAAGCATTTAACGTTCCCGATCCCCTTTCGCGCAAAGCCAGCGGTGTTTTTATAAACTGTTTTAAGGTCAACGATTTACCTGCCAGCGGACTTTTAGCCGAACACACCGGTATTACCTCGTCGCTCATAAACGGCCGGTATGAAACGGTGGTCAGTTTGTTATCTACTTCAATTATACCGATATCAACTTCGTGATTAAGCAGCGCGTTCAAAATATACTCCGAATTACGGTTAACCAACTGTACGTCGACATTGGCATATTCCCGCTGAAAACCCGAAAGGATAGAAGGTAA
>DASXMZ010000262.1:0-3658 GCA_036495385.1 Mucilaginibacter sp.
GGGGTTATTTAACTAAAAGACTTATAATTCTGCTGTTTTTACCGCCGGGGAAAGGCTCAGTCCGCAAAGAGAAAAGGAGTTCATAATTTCCCTTTTCCATAGGGGCAGTAACTGTAAACGCATAATGTATACTTTGTGCCGGTTTCAAATTAATATTTTTATAATCATCTGTTGCTTTTTGGGCATTTATAAAGTCGCTGCCCTTAAAAAGGCAAGCCTGCATTACAACAGGATGCAGGTATCCTTTGTCGCTAAAACTTATAGGGTAATTATATGGATTTGTTACGGTTAAATCAAAAACTGTTTTTTGTCCCGGCGACGCAGTTATATTATAGGATGTGGTCTCAAAATTCACTTTTTGATAGGTACGCACGTCGTTAACCCAGCAACCATACCAGGTACCAGCGGCTAATTTAATAGAATCGGTACTAAGTCCGTTTATGCGATAGTAGGTTAAATAATAAACCCTTTTATGCTGAAGGCTGTCTTCCATCGGCCAAATATCAAATTGTGTGCGGCGGTAGTACCAGGTATCATACGCAAAGCATTTTAAGCTGTTGGTATAATAATCATATTTTGACGGGTTTTGAAAACCCTCGTTCATAATAACATAGGCATCTCCCGCTTTTTGTTTCACCGTATATGCCCAATCTTTAAATCCATAATAGCTTTTTAAATGTCCATAGGTTTTGGCAAAACCAAAACCTGCTATAATAATAAATCGTACCGCTACAATTATTACTATATTAACAATTGCCAACGGAAGGAACCATTTTGGCCTGCCGCCTGTTTGTTTAAAATTAATCAGCGCCAGCATAACCAGCGGCGCGAAAAGGATAAATGTCCATTGGGGCTGCACCTCGCCTTTAAAGCTGCTGATTAAAAAGAAAACTAACGTACCAACACAATTTACCATTAAACAACGGATAAAAGCATCTTTTACGTGTGTTGTAAAAGCTTTATAAAACAGGAACCATCCAATCAAAGGCCCCGCCATTAATAATTGAGTAGGTAAGTAAGAGAAGGTATTGGTAAAATCGTAAATGCGGGCGGAACGCTCAAACAGGTGATAATTTATTGACGGGTAGCCGTGCTGTACCTGCCATATAGCATGGGGAATGTAAAGCACACCTGCCAATAAAACAATAAAC
Organism: Mucilaginibacter sp.; assembly: GCA_036495385.1. Lineage (GTDB taxonomy): Bacteria > Bacteroidota > Bacteroidia > Sphingobacteriales > Sphingobacteriaceae > Mucilaginibacter. The sequence goes on from DASXMZ010000262.1 coordinate 1,152, forward strand.
CAGAACGACCACCGTTTTAGCAATTTTATATTAGCCAGTAACGTAAACCCTACAACCAGTACGGCATTGTACTTACTGTAAAACAGGCAGGCTACTACTATTCCTAATATTATAGCAGTACTCCATTTGTCGGTATCGATATATTGCAGATAAAAAAAGTAGAACAATACAGTAAAAAAGAAAAGCGGAACATCGGGTGTGGTTGTGAAACCGTAGATATGAAAAATAAAAATGCCGGAGATCACCAATATAAAAGCGATTGAATCGACTGCATATTTTTTTAAGATGAGCCACAAAAGATAAATTGATGCTGAACTGGTAAATACCGTAAGCAGCCGCAACCCAAACTCATTGTGCATTATCGCGTCGCCTATCCGGATAAATAAAGCAACCATTGGCGGGTGATCAAAATAGCCCCATGCCAGGTAGCGGGAATAAAGCCAGTAATACGCCTCGTCTCCCTGAAGCTCCAGGGTAGAGGCCTGAATGGCATTCAAAACAGTCCAAAACAGCAAAAAGTATAAGACGACTTTGTTGTCGCGGGATGATTGATTTAAAGTGCTATTGGGCATTAATTATAAATAGAGATTAAAGCCGTAAAGTTAGGATAAATGCTAAATTGCATCAGTTGTGAATAGGAAATAAAAAATGCTATTTTTATAAGGCAAATTATCACAAAATAAGTATTATGAGCAAAACATATTACTTGCTTACTTTTGTTGTATCAGCCTGTGCAGCGATTGCCATTGTTTCCTCATGCCATAAAAAGGAAACCAACCAGAACACGAGTACAAAAACACCCATAGCATTCACGAAGAAAATTCCCGCCAATGCCTGGAAAGCCCCTGACACAACTACCATCCCTGCCGGAAAGGAAGGCGATATGATTCGTTACGGCAAAGAATTGCTGGCACATACCGCAATTTATTTTGGTCCGCGGGGAAGTATCGCACAGCTATCAAACGGTATGAATTGCCAGAATTGCCATCTGTACGGCGGAAGCAGGATTTTTAGTAATAATTATGCCGTGGTACCGGCAAGCTATCCCAAATTGAGTTACAGGAGCGGAAAAGTACAGCCGGTGACCATGCGCATAGCGGAATGCTTTAACAGGAGCCTGGCAGGCCGCGTGCCTGATACCAATGGGCGTGAGGTGCAAGCTATGGTGGCATATTTTAAATGGATAGGGCAGGGGGTTAAAAAAAGGCAAAAATTATTTGGCACCGCCTCCGAAACGCTCGTATTTATGAAGATCCCGGCAGATACTGTAAAAGGGAAGGCAGTGTTTATTTCAAAATGCAAAGTTTGTCACGGTAATAACGGTGAAGGTTTACTTGCTGCAGATAAAAGATCATATACTTATCCTCCCCTATGGGGAAAAAACAGTTATAATGATGGGGCCGGTATGTACCGCATCAGCAACTTTGCTGGCTTTGTAAAAGATAATATGCCTTTTGGCGCTACCTACCAAAATCCACAGCTTACCGATGACGAAGCGTGGAACGTAGCGGCATTTGTAAACTCGCAGCCACGCCCTCATTTCGATCAGCACAACGACTGGAAAGATTTGGAAAATAAACCTATTGATTTGCCTTTTGGCCCGTATTCGGATGCCTTTAGCGAAAAACAGCATAAGTACGGCCCATTTAAACCCATCGCGGAAGCACATAAACAACACATCAGTAAAAAATCGTAAAACAAAAAAAATTATGAAAAAGTATCAATTCATTTTAATCATACTGGCATGCTGTGCCTTTGCAAAAACCGCCAAAGCGCAAACCGATACAACCCTTACGGGAGCTACAGCCCAATTAAGTCACTATGATGCATTATATATTTTAAACTCGGGCGATGAGAATAAAATTCAGGCCACACTTCGTTCTATTTCGAACGCTTTATCGGACAGGCGATTAAAAGGAAAGCTGCATATTGAGTTGATTGCATATGCGGGTGGTGTTAATATTTACAAGAAAAGCGGCAAATATGAACAGCAATTAAAAGAGTTGTATGACCAGAGTGTGACCCTTGCCGAATGTAACAATACGATGAAGATGATGAATATAAGCAGGGGCGATCTTTTTCCATTTGTGGTTTACGTTCCCAGCGGCAACGGTGAAATCATATTGCGGCACTTTGATGGCTGGGCTATTGTACAACCATCCGCTCTTTAGTTTAATGACAATACATATTATTATAGTAAGATCAATCGAGACAGACCGAATTATATTCTAATTGGCGTAGAGATTTTGTGTACTTAGTGAAATCTTAGCGCCCATTGTGGTTGATTTTTACCACAAAGTAAACACTAAGTACACCATAATCAACAGACAGGCAATTAATCATTGTCCTATTTTGCCCTGTTTTGGCGACAAATTTTCAGTTAAAAAATAGTATGTAATAAGAAATAAATTTTGTTTAAGTTTATTTCTTATTTTATTTAAGTTTATCCCCTGATAAAAGGTTTGTTTTCCACCTAATAAAAAACCTTCTAAACTTCAAAAAAACGG
>DASXMZ010000263.1:0-3028 GCA_036495385.1 Mucilaginibacter sp.
TCGAACAGGTGCTTCTGATCGTTTTCAGGTATTCCAATACCATTGTCCCGGATCGTAATGGTACATTGGTTGCCGCCAATTTCGGTATTAAATTCGATAAAAGTGTTCTCACCCGAGTATTTGATTGCATTTGCAATCAGATTGATGACACAGTTCTTTAACAGATTTTGGTCCAGGTTGACCATACTTCTGACACCTGTATGCTGATAGATGATGTTTTGGTTTTGTTTTGTGACCATTTGCATCTCCTCAGTTATTTCCTCTGAAAGTTTAACCAGGTCAAAAGTATTAAACGAAGGTTCCACCTTGCCGGCCTCCAATTTTTCAAGGGATAGAAAATCATTGAGGATTGCGGTAAGACTTCCTACCGCATTCTTTATTTTTCCTACATGCTTACTTATATGGTCGTTTTCAAAGGGTTGGGCATATTTGTCGATTAACACAGCAGACAATTGGATGGCGCTTAGTGGAGTCCTGAATTCATGGGAAGCCATCGAAACAAACCTGGTTTTCAGTTGCCCCAGTTCCTTTTCTTTTTCAAGCGACAGACTAACCTCCGCCTTCGCTTCCTGAAGCTCAACTACCAGCTCTTTCAATGATTTGGTGCGTTCATCGATTTGTTCCTCTAAATGCAAAGTATAGTCCTTTAGCTGTTCTTCCGCTTCTTTTTGTTTGGTCAGGTCATGGATGAATCCGGCATATATCTTGCGCCCCGAATACTGCACCTCACTCACGCCCAATCTGAATGGAAATCTTTTCCCGCCTTTTGTTAAGCCGGTGACCTCCCGGCCTATCCCGATAATATGTGGTTGACCAGTCCGGTGATAGCGCTCAAGGTAGCCATCATGTCGTTCCTGATCCGGCGGAGGCATTAACATGGAAATATTGTGGCCAATGACCTCTTCAGCAGCATACTCAAAAAGGCCGCACGCTGATGGATTGATGCTTTCTATTATTCCACGGTCATTGATGGTGATAATGCCATCTATTGCATTTTCTATAATCGCTGTTAATAAGGCGGCGTTTTCCATAAACTCAATATAGGTCAAATTAACGCAATTAAATTGTTTTCCGAAAAGCCTTCCAAAATTGATTTGAAAAACTCCTGATCCTGCGCGAAAGGTAGTTTTAGTTACTGGTCCATCTGGTAATAAATTTCAATAAAAACGCAGATGTTGTATTACAAAACATAGCATTTAATTCAAACACAGATGCCGAAAAACGTAATTTCTGTTTTTGGTTGTACATGCACATAGCTAAATTTCAATCAAAAGCAGATGTACTCAAATTAAATAATACGTATTTCGAAAAATCTCCTTTTGCGAAAGATGATGAAGCCTTGATTGGATTAATGGAAAGTATCCAAAATAACGACCTACTACCAATTGGGTAATAAATTAACATTAAAAATCATTTGCTTTATACACATTGACAGCTGACAAAAAACGATGTTAAGTTCCAATAGAATATTGAATAATGGATGTAAATGCATCGACCCGAAATTAAATATTAAAGGAAAATTTTAAAAAAACTATTCGATTATTCCCTCGCAGTTTAAAGCAAGCCATGTTTTCGCCATGCGAAAACGGGCTTGCCGGGACACCCGGAGCCCGATATGCTTCACTTTGTTCATCATATCAAAACACATTTGAAAATCTAAGAATATTCTTTTTACCTTTACGTCACTGTATTAAACAGCATCCGCAGTTTAATTATTTTATTTCCATAAGAGGAATCCGTTTCCTCGCAATTTCAATTCACTTTCTTGAAATAATTTATTATGGAAAAAACTTCCTGTCTACTATTTGCTGTTTTTATTTATTCCTGTCCCGATGTCCAGGCCTAAACTTTCTGACGCACAAAGGCGGGCAATCAACTTTACCGTTCGGTTGACCGAGGGGGAGTTAAAAAAGCTCGAACAGCTTGCCGAATTATGCGGCAAACCACCGGGTATATTAATGCGCGATAAAGTGTTCAAAGGGAAATTTCCACAACCTAAAATGGCTAAGCTTGACTTTGACACCTATCTGGAACTTAAAAAGATCGGGGTAAACTTAAACCAATTGACAAGGCAGGTAAATTCCGGCGTTGTCCCTACTGCTTTGCTTGGGTTCATCACAAGGCTGTTAAAACAACAGGAAACGATTATTAAACTTTTAACTTATGATCGCAAGCCAGAAAATAGGTAAAAGCTTTATGGGCGCTTTAAATTATAACCTGAAAAAATTGAATCATCCAGACCTGCAACGACGCGCAGTATTACTTGAGACCAATTTTACAAGTTTAGATAAAGAGCAGATAAGAAAGGAAGTGGAACTCTTGAGACAACTCAGGCCAAACCTAAACCGATACGTTTACCACACCAGCCTTAACTTTTCGAAAGAGGACCAGCTACAAAATAACCAGCTACTAAGTATCGCGATACAATATCTCCAGGCCAACGGATTTACCAATAATCAGTACTTCATATTCCGGCATCATGATGCCCTACACCCGCATTTACACCTGTTAGTCAATCGGATATCTTTCGATGGCAGCGTGGTATCCGACAGTAATAACTATAAAAAAAGCGAAGATATATTAAGAAGTATCGAGAGACAATATAACCTGATACCCGTAGCGCCAAGTATCCAGGTACATCAGCGGGCTACTGGTAAAGATGAACTTGAAATGATCATACGCACCGGCCGGCCTTCTGAAAAAATGTTATTACAGGAAATGATGAAAAATTTATTAAGTCAAAAAAATCTCACAATCCCGAAGTTAATAAGACACGGCGAGCAGGCAGGAATTCACTTCCTTTTCAACCAGGCATCGACCGGAAGGATAACCGGTATTACATATTTCCACAACCGTTTCAAAATAAAAGGACAGTCATTAGGTAATGCCTTTAAATGGGCAGAGATTATTAAGAAAATAAATTATGAACAAAATAGAGACAGCAAAGCAATTAGCAAAGCAAACGGCAGAACAAAAGCAATTTACGGAGAACTCCAATCCGACAGTTGGGCAGGTCAACGAGAAGGAA
>DASXMZ010000264.1:0-3244 GCA_036495385.1 Mucilaginibacter sp.
AACATCGGCGCCTTTAACTTTAGCGTACTGCTGTCTGCGGTTGCAGTCGACACGAGGCTAATGCTATCCACTTTATACACCTGGTCCTTTTGAGCAACTATTAGATTGGTGATTTTAATATTGCCATTTAAATAATCAGGGTTAGCCGTAGGCACATTTGCAACTAGTTTTCCGTGGACTTCTAATGGCGTTTTTGAAAAATTCAGTTTTTGCAGATTGATGCTGTCAAGCGTTAGGGTTGCATTAATAGATGGATATTTTTTGTTCATATCGGCCTTGGCATTAAGGGCAAAACTGATATTAGGATCTTTCATATCGGAATTCACAGTATAGCTTCCATTATGAGCGGTACCGGTAAGTACCAGGTTTTGATAATCATACCCCTTAACATATGCGCTTACAATGGTACCTTTAAACTTTAGGCTAGCTTTTTTAGGATCAAGTCCGGCGCCCGTAATCGTTGTAGTCAGGGTTATTGTCCCGACATTTTGAGGTTGTTTGATTAATGCGCCAACGTTCAGATTATTTGTTTTAATGTTAGCTGAGTATGTTTCGTGTCCTTTTCGGTTGCCATTTTTCATGGAGGCAATCAAATCAACTGCACCATAGGTTGAGCGGATCGTCATCCTTGTATTGAAATCGTCCATATTACCTTTGAAGCTGCCCTTAAGGTTTAAATTTGCCGGGATACTTACCGAAGCAGGAATCATTCCGGGCGATACCAGTTTGTCGATGTCCGCCTTGCTGGTATTAAAGTCGGCAATGGTAAGGTCGAAGCGGGCTTTTTTAACATCGGGTAATCCTTTCATCGCGCCAGAGGCCTTTATGTGGGTGTTGTTTAAGCCAGATATTTCAAGACCTTGAATGCGAAGGTCATTTACTTTTCCGATAACCTTTCCATTTATCCGGAACACGGAGTTGGGTGCATGTTTAAAAGGATCCATGGTGGCCATTGACGGCATCAATAGAAGTACGTCTTTCAGTCCAAGCCGGCTGCCGTTCAAATTGGCGTTAATGTACAACTGCCCTAAATTATTACTTATCGAGGCGATTGAGGGATAACTTACCTGCAACTGCCGCTGAATAACTGTTTGCGGAGTTTCAAGGTACAGATCATTCAGGTAGGATTTCTTAGCCCCGTAAAAAAAGGCGGTATGGAATTTTTTTATAGCAAGCCCGCTTTTTTCGCTAAAAGTAAGCGAATTGATTTTTCCGGAAGTTGAGTCGGCACTATAAGCAAGATTTTCTATGTCAGTTTCCAGGTTACGAATGTCCACGTGGCCAAAATCAAGGCCTTTGGCCATCGGTTTTTGGGCATCGTCGTCGTATTTAATATTATCGTTGCTGAAACTCACTTTTCCGATGGTAGCAGCCCAACCTTTTGCGCTTTGCGGCGATGCAACGAGTGTATCTAGTTTTTTAACCGTTTTTACTACCGCTTTTTTAACCGTTTGAGGCTTGGCAAAAGTGAGTCCAGCTTTTGTATCACTTAATTCAACTGATTTAATGGCCACTTTTTGATTTTTCAGATCAATTTCGTCCATCTCGACCAAAAACTTGCCCAGGTTTATATTGGCAGCCATTTCATTGCTGCGGTAGTCGACCTTTATTTTTGATACATCAATGGTTCCTAAATTAAGACTCATATTAATAGGTTTAACAGCCGTATCCGCTACTGCCGCGTGAGCTTTAGTTGTAGCATTTGTTGTTTGAATGATTTTCGCGTTAAATCCGGATAACGTTATTTTGGGGATGGTAAATTTCATTTTGTCCAAATCAAAGTCTTTGATACGGGTGTCGAAATGGCCGAGCAGAAATTTTACATCATTGCCGGTAATAAAGTCTTTATATGAAACATGAATGTTATCGAGAATTATCGTTCCAACCGAAAACTTCATGGTTGATGAAGTGTCTGTCGGTTGTACTGGTTTTTTTTGTTCGCCGGTAAAAGCTTTAACAATATAGTCATAATTAAAAACACTGTCCTTTCCCCTGTTTACATTTGCCGTTATACCCTGCAAATCGATTTCATTTACTTCAACTTTATGGTTTAGTAGTTTTAGTAAGCTGACATCTACTTTTAATTTATCGCCGGCAATAAGTGTGTCTCGTTTCTGGTCTTCGAAATAAACGCCTTCCAACACGATTAACTTTGGCAACCCCAAACTGATGTGGGCTATTTTAACTTTGGTATGAATTTTTCCTTCGAGGAAAGTAATCGCCTTATTTTTTACAAAATTTTGAACGGAAGGCACTTGTATTAAAATTACCACAAGCAGTACAAGGAATATTATACATGCTAATATCCAGAGAATGGTTTTCAGGGCTATTCGGCCAATTCGTTCCAATGGTATATGTTTTTCAAAAGTTGAAACTATTTTATAACCATAAAACAAAATCTATGCAAAAAGTTTTAGTTGTTCGTTTTAAATGTAATGCGAAATATTACTTTGCAGAGATAAAATTGAAATCTAAAAAATAAAATTAACTAAAAAGAAAATAAATCAATGGATTGATATCCCTTATTGGTGTAAAGAAAAACTGTAAGTATTATTTTTTAGCAGTATTTAATAATCGGTAACCAACCAGTTCTTCCCAACGGGCTCCGGCGGGTCTGTAATAAACTAATACCTGGTAGTCGTTCTCGGTTTCGAAATGGTTTCCTTCCAAAGCATTATCATCCGCTTTGCCGGTTGATTTATCCACCCACTCGTAAGCATAATCGTACACTCCCTGTTTTAAAAACTGGTTTGTAAAATACTTCCCATTTATCGAATCGAAATTCAGTTTGCTGTTGTCATCCAGCTTATAATCGTTAAACTGGCCTACTATATAAGCGTTGCCTTCGGAGGGAGATTTTTTTGTTGCTAAACTGAAAAGTATGCGGCTGTAATCAGCATCTGTGCTGGGATCGGCGCCATCCTGGTTAAGAATGTAGAAGTTGCCATTTAAATCATATTGAAAGGAATAATTGGGGAGGTTCGAGTCCGGATCAGTCAACAAAACTATTTTATTTGAGGTATCCCGCGTGATGCGTAATATTCGCTCGGAGTTTACTTTCAACGAGCGGGTGTCAAAATGCCTGAATTCATTACCGCCCGGAAAGTCGTTAGTATTAACGTCATTAAAAATGAGCTGAGTACCATTGATATTGGCGGGCTGTGTGTTTAATATCATGGTTTCACTTCGTGCGTTCTGCATAATAAAAGTGCGAATGTCGGCACCGGGGTTTTGTACTCGCAGG
>DASXMZ010000265.1:0-10669 GCA_036495385.1 Mucilaginibacter sp.
AAGCTGTTGCCCATTAGCCGTTAGCGAACAGTCCAGTGGATGGCTAAACTACAAAACAATTCTCTCTAATATTTATTCGAGCTAAACATTAACTACTATCGGCTAATCTCACGCTGCCGGCAGTTGAACCTTAATAATATTGAGCAGTTCAGTGATGTTGAATGGTTTTTCTAAAAAAGCGTTTGGGGCACCATTTTCGTTCATTGAACCCGCCACATTGTGACTGGCCGAAATTAAGATAACCGGTATATCATGGGTTTCTTCTTTCAATTTAACATCTTTACACAATTCGCGCCCGTCTAAATTACCAAGCATTATATCCAGGAGTATTAAATCCGGGGTATGATCTTTAATTTTGTCAAACAAATAATGTCCATCAGAAAGTGTGTCTACCTCATACCCTGAATCTTCAAGTATAAATTGCAAAACTTCTAATAAATCTTTGTCATCGTCAACAGCTAATATCCTTTGCATCTGCATACCATTCTTAGTTAAAGTGTACTATTCTTATTATTGTACAGGAGACAATTATCACGCGCAATTACTATACCATATTGTACCTATTAAAAAAATTAGTTTTTAATATTTTTAAACAGTGGGCTTTGAGGATCTTTTTTCAAGCTCTTATTATCGATTTCCCTGATAAAATTCGTCCGTCTGAACGCGGCGTTTCGCTCATATTTGAACTGAACAAATTTGTGATTTGGTAAGATAGGAGAAATTTATTTCTTATAAAGAAAAACTATCCAAATTAAGGGTAACAGATTGCCACTGTATAAACCATTGAAGTTTAATAAAAAAGGGGTTATCTCTTCTTATTTTTTACAGATACAAACATTGCCTTTTTACATTTAGCACAAAAAAATTTTCGCACCGGGAATATAAAAGAAAGTTTTTTAAGCAACAAGCTCCTATGTAGTTGAAAATGAAATGGTTCACCACATTGCGGGCAATAATACACTTTAGGTTTTTTTCGTTCCTTCGTCAAAATAAATCAAATATAATTGGGGGCGAAAAATAACACAAATATTGATTAACCTAAAATAACATATATATATATCAAAAGTTAAAAAACATGCCCAGTAATCGTTGAGATTTCTGTTTAAATATTAGTTAACGCCAAACGTAATACTTGTGTTTACAATTATAACAAGCGTATCTTTTTAACGGCAACCAAAATAAAAAAGTTTTAACAAAAAAACTTCTGCGAATGCGGTTGCTAATATTTTTTTCGGCTCTACATTTTGGGCAAACAGGCGTCCTTTTTCCTCTTGTGGTAACATTACCGTGGTTGTTTAAAGCTAATACCATATTGATAAAAATTGAGGAATGGCCTACGTAGCATAAAGATAATGAGAATTGAAGCGTTTGTATGAGAAGAATTTGTTATTAAATTGTTATAAATATTTTTAATCTATAACCTTAAAACTTCGATCGAAGCTTAATTTTGATTTTCAATTACTTGAGAGAAATTTATAATCCGCAGATGAGCCTATTCTTGCAAGAAATTTAAGGAGCTGATTTTCTTTTAGGAAAGCAAATTATTTACTTTTTCAACAAGCTCAGTTAAATCAAACGGTTTATTGATAATCGCATCACATCCATAAGCAAAAAGTTCATCATTATGTCTAATATAAGCCGAAAAAATGATAACCGGCAAGTTGCCGAACTCGGGGTGCGATTTAATTTGTCTGCAAAGTTCTCCGCCGTTTAATCCAGAAACACGGTAATCTAAAATAACAATATCAGGTTTAAACTCTTTTATCATGGGAATTACCTCGTTACTTTGCGAAGTACCCTGTACATCAAATTGTTCATATGTGAGCGTTTCATGTACTATGTCCAGTATATCCTGGTTGTCGTCCAACACTATAATCCGTTTTGCCATAAACATTTTATTTAATGCCGAAAAAGGAATAGCAGCGATGGGAGAAAAATGAATGAAAAAGGTTGGGCTAAAATCTTTGTCGGTAAATCTATATACCGTAAAAATAAGTTAATTTGTGGTGAAATCGAAAATATATATATCTTTTTACGCATTGTATGAACAATTTTACTCAAAAAGCCTCGTCTAAAGCTAAAGTAAAATCAGAATATCCTTTGCTTATGCCATAGTCCAAACCAATATTGCGACCGGATTTCTTGTCGAATTTCAATCTTATTCCAGTTCCGGCGGCAGGGTTCCAGTAATAAAACTTATGACTGTTTGGTTGACTGGCCGAATTTACGTTCGCGAATACCACAAATCCGACCAGGCCGTTATGTGTAATATCACGCCGGTACTCCGTTTCAAAATAAACCAATCCTTCACCTCTGTAACGGTTTTGCTCGATGCCTCGGCCGGATCGGTTGTTGGGATCCATACCAATAGCTGGTAAAGCGAGGTAAGGTGTTCCGGCGGTAAGGGTTGTCCAGTAATATGCCCAAAAAGCAAGTAAATTTTTTTGTGGGCCACCGTTTGTTAACGAAAGGTATTTCCTTACATCGAAATAAAATGACTGTGCATTGTCATTACTCCCCATGAATTCGGCATTGTGTCTGTAAACCAGATTAATGTAGCTCCCGGGAATCGGGTTGTAAAAGTTTTGCCGCGTATCATACAATAAATCGGCCGAGAGACCGACCGAAATAGGATATGAGTTTTCAGCGGTTCCGTAAGGATAATTTGTAAAGTCGCTAAGGGGTTCGGCATTCCCCGTATTTACGTTGATATAATAATCAAGATTAGCTCCGGCGCCTATATACAGGTAAGGTTTGATGCGTTTGAGCACGCTTTGATAAAATCTAATGTAGCTGTAGTCAACCAAAACTTTATCATTTTCCGATTGGCCTCCGCCCAACCCCCATGTGTCCTGAGGATAAACCAGGAAATTGGTGTTACCCACAATCACATAAGCATTGTCTCGCAGCCAGAAGACCGAGTGAATTGGCAACCCGTACCGACCTTTAAAATTAAAATAAGGGGTAAAAGTGATAGTTGAAAGATAAGTTGTTTTCCTGTCCCCAAGGTAGAAGTTGGCTGTTGTGGAAGTTACCAGTGCCTTACCTCCCCCGGGTACATATGACGTAAAAGGTAAAAGCTCAAAATAAAAATCTTTTTTTTCGCGCTTATAGGTTCGCTGGGTTTTTATATTAAATAACGATCTCGAAACATCAACAATATCCTTCTGCCCGGTAGTATCAACATCTATATTACTGGTATCCACAGGGGCCGTTACTTGAGCCCTTACTAACCAGGGTAACAAACAAATAAATGAAAGCAATATAAATTTCAACATCATCCTTTAAAGAGCAAAAAAGATATTTTGTTTGAAATGAGTGTGATATTGCTTACGACTGACCCGCGAGAATTAATCTATTCTTTTAAAAACTTAAGCACAGCGTCGGAAAATTCAGCAGTCCGCATTGCTGTGTTGTGGTTTCCAGGCACGTAGGCGAGGCCCGAATCCGGAATCAATTTATTTAACGCCGTTTCCGAACCGTTTTCTTTGTCTTCCGTACCGCGGATAATTAAAACGGGAATATGAATAGTGGCTAACTCTTTTTCGCTGGTAGATGGCTGGTATTTTTGCTGGTAAGCAAGCGCCAGCTCATCCAATTGACGACTGCGAATGCTTTTTACCATATCGTCCATATCATGTATTGAGGTGTCCCCGATTAACGCACGATAAATATGAATTCTTCTTGGCCATTCGGGATTGGTATAGGCATCGCCCATGCCTCCCACAACAGCCTTGTGCAAACGTTTATCCAAAACTAAAAGCCTTGAAAGAATAATTGACCCGCGGGAATATCCAACGGCATCGTAATTTTTAATATTTAAGCTGCTTACCAGCCCCATAATGTCTTTTGCTTCGGCATCATTGGCATAAGCAGTTTCATTATGCGGTTTGTCAGAAAACCCGTTGCCCCGCATATCAAGTATAACCACCATAAAGCCGGCTTTAATGAGGTTGTTATAAACCGGACTGTTTTTCCAGCCCTGCGCTGTACCCGTAAAACCATGTAATAAAACCACCGGGGAGCCGGTACCTTTTACCTCGTAGTAAATTTTTGTGTTATCGAACGATGTAAAATAATTGCCTTCTGCCGGCTGCGAAAATAAGCCGGTGTTTAAAAGGAGTGTTATGCTTAGTGTGATGAGGAAGGTAATACGTTTTTTCATGAAGCGGTTAATTAATATTGGCGATGTCCAATTTAGTTTTATAAGTTTATATAGCCAAATCCAAAATATTGAAAATAAACTTGCTGGATATATTGCGATATAAATTTATGACGATTGAAGATATTCAGACCCTTTGCTTCCAATTCCCCGGTGTTACCGAAGACATAAAGCTGGAAGAACACCTATGTTTTAACGTAGGAGGAAAATCATTTTTGTTCACTGCACCGGACAGTGTTCCGGTCACGGCTTCATTTAAAGTACCCGCCGAAGATTTTGAAGAAATTATCACCAAAGAAGGCTTTTCGCCGCAGGCTTATGTTGCCCGGTATAAATGGGTGCATGTTGATGATATTAACAGGCTATCATTAAAGGAATGGGAGTTTTATTTAAAACAATCATACCGGCTGATCGCCGGGAAACTGCCGTCAAAGATTAGAAAGGAGATTGGGTTATAGCACCGCTATCTCATTTCGAACGACAGTGAGAAAACTTCTACGCCATAAATTGTCCGTCATGCGGAGTTCGTTTTGCATGCTGTATAAGTTTTCTCCTTCCCGAAAAAAATTCGGGACAGGCTGTTCCTCGTCGAAATGATATGGAGCGTAATATTTTGACTAATTAATCTCATATCTACTCACTCGTCCTTCATATACTTATCAATACCATCCGCCGGTTTCCAATCATTTTTGGGTTCGTAATAATGCCATAAAAGCGCAGATACTTTTCTTATCAATACAACGGCTTCATTATCTTCAGTCCAACGCTCATCTTTATTATGATTGGTAATGATAGAGAAGACATAATCACCATGTGGCGCGTTCACCAAAACGGTCTCTGATTTTGATTCGTCCAATGCGCCTTGTTTTGATGCCGTTTGTATATATGGAGGAATCTGCGATATCGCTTTATCATCCCAGAATATTCTTCCCATGTTTCTGTACATGCGTTCGCTGGCGGCGGGGCCAACTGCCTGCCCGTTCCGGATCAGGGTAAATAACCTGCACATTTCATAAGGAGTTGTTACGCCCCAGCCATATTTCGCACGCATGTCCTCCCTCCCGGGTGTCCGCGAATTTACCCGCATTACCTTAAACCCGTTTTGCTCAAGCCAGTTGTTGATATAAGCACCGCCGACCAGTTTTTGCAGCCATGCGCTTGCGGTATTATCGCTCATGGTAATCATCAGCAATGCTACTTTGCTTACTTCTATGGTGTCTTTGTCTTTAAAGGAGCCCAATATGTCTTCGCCCTTATAAAACAGCGAATCGCGGTAAACCAATTTTTGATTGTATTGCATTTCTCCTTTTTCTATCTTGTCCATCAGTCCGCACTGTATACTTACTTTTATCATACTGGCGGTAGGAAAAAGTGTATCGGCATTAATAGCTGCAGTTTTGCCCGTTTTAAGGTTTTTTACATAAACACCTGCCTGTCCGTTGAATCCTTTGAGCAGTTCTTGCAATTTGGCGGTGAGTTTTTTATCGGTTTGCGAGAAACCGGCAGATGAAATTAATAAGAAAAGTGCAAGCAACTTATACTTCATTTTGAAAGGTTTGATTGACTAAGATATAAAACTTTGTCTGAACTTGAGTTCTTAAGATTTTAGGATGTTAGGATTTAGATTTGACGATAAGCACAGAAATAAACAATCATCTTATAATCCTCAAATAGCAATCTTAGTTCAAACAATCATAAACGTACATTCACTGTATCAAAACCGTACGAACTAACCGATTGATTATTTACATATTATTGATTACTAAGTAATTAAATATTTGGCATTTTCTTAGATTGTCTATAAAACTAATGGCAGTTTCAGGCTGAAAGGCCTAATGAATTAATGAACAATTGAACCAATGAACATCCTATGATAAAAAGCTATTTAAAAACCGCCTTTCGTTTTTTGCTGAAAAATAAAACATTCAGCTTCATCAATATTTTTGGTTTGGCCGCAGGCACCTTATGCTGCCTTTATATTTTATTATATGTGCAGGATCAATACAGCTATGATAAACAGCATAAAAACGCAAAAGATATTTATCGCATAACTACAAAATTGGCATTAACCGGCGATAAACACACCATGGCCTCATCTTCGCCGCCGATTACCCTTGCGATGAAAAAGGACTTCCCGGAGGTGCAAAACTATACAAGGGTAGTTGAAACCGATAAGCTGGGTGCTACAGAGCACATGTTGAGGTACAAAGAGACCTCTTTTTTTCAAACCGGCGCATACTATGTTGACTCTACTTTTTTTGATGTTTTCACCTATAATTTTGTTGAGGGTCATGCATCTAAAGCATTGAATGAGCCTTACTCTGTTGTACTTCGCAAACCAGTTGCCGACAAGTTATTTGGTAACGAAAGTGCCGTTGGTAAAATGATAAACATAAACGACCAGTGGGTTCACCATGACTTTAAAGTGACTGGTGTAGTGGACGAAGAACTCGGTAAATCCCATCTATCGGCCGATATATTCATTTCCATGAAAAGCGGAGGGGCTGGTGTTGGTATAGCAAATGGAAGCGAGTGGGCCGGCAACAACTTTCTTTTCGCGTACGTCAAACTTCGTCCCGGCGCCGACCCTAAAGCGCTTGAAGCCAAGCTGCCTGCATTCTTGAATAAATATGCTGCTGAGAGAATGAAAGCCCTTGGCATGACAAAATCACTTCATTTGCAGCCAATAACTTCCATTCATACTACTGCAGGTTTTGATGTTGAACCGACCAAAACAGCCGACCCTTCTTTCCTTTTCATCCTTGTACTTATAGCCGTACTTATTCAGATTATAGCCTGTATAAATTTCATGAATCTTTCTACAGCCCGAGCTTCAAAACGAGCCAGGGAAGTTGGTGTACGCAAAGTTATAGGGGCAGGAAAGTACGATTTGATTAAACAGTTTTTAGGCGAGTCATTCTTATTAACATTTATTGGCGTTATAATCGCGTTGCCTTTATTGTGGGTGGTATTACCCTATTTAAATGATATAACCCGCAGTGATATACGGTTATCCTTTTTTGGCGACTATCGTCTTTGGTTAATGTTGGCAAGCTTAATCATCGTCACCGGTTTTGTTGCAGGCAGCTATCCGGCGTTTTATTTATCGGGCTTTGAGGCCATAAAAGTTATTAAGGGCAACTTCAGTAACAAGATTTCAGCTGCCGGTATACGACGCTCTTTGGTGGTATTCCAATTTGTTTTGTCAATCTTGTTAATTACCGGCATTATTGTTATTTACAGTCAGTTAAATTTCATTAAATCGAAGGATTTAGGTTTTGATAAAAATCAAAAGCTGGTTTTTAACTTTTACACCGACGATGCTCAAAAACAAATGCCCGCGCTTGCGAATGATTTAAAGCAATTAGCAGATGTTAAGGCAGTTACCAGTGCCGATAATTACTTAAGCCAGTTTGTTATGCACGATCATGGTGTATACCCGGAGGGCGGCCATTTGGAGACTGCTATCGACGCCCAGAATATTGGCTGCGATCAGTACTTTGTAAAGGCTAATGGAATTAAAATATTAAGTGGCCGTGATTTTATACCCGGCGACTCCAACAAAGTACTTATCAATCAAACACTTGCAAAACGACTCAATTTTAACGAGCAAACTGCCGTGGGCCAGCGGCTTTATTCAAAATATGACTCCGGGCCAGCTTCATTCGTTATAGTGGCCGGAGTAATGAAAGACTTTAATTATAACTCCCTGCACAATGAAGTTCGACCTTTTATGTTGGTTTACCATGGTAACCCCGGCGATTTATCCAGCATGGTGGTTTCAGTGAACAGCAAAAATTACAAGGAATTATTGGGTACTATAGGTGCTATTTGGCATAAAGACCTGCCATCGGTACCTTTTGAATACGCGTTTCTTGATGATAAGGTACAGCAACAGTATGAAGCAGAGATCATCGTTTCGCAAATCATCAACTCATTTACTTTGGTTGCTATATTGATATCATGTTTAGGATTATTTGGATTGGCAGCGTTCAGTGCCGAACAAAGGAATAAAGAAATAGGCATCCGCAAAGTTTTAGGTTCGAGTGTAGCCGGAATTGTACAACTGTTGTCGAGGGACTTTTTAGTGCTGGTGGGGGTTTCATTTGTGATAGCTACACCAATTGCCTGGTACGGCATGAACAAATGGCTGCAGGCATTTGCCTATCGGATATCGCTAACTTGGTGGATGTTTGTTTTAGCGGGAGCGTTAGCTGTACTTATTGCTTTAATCACCGTAAGCTCACAGGCAATAAAAGCAGCGATTGCAAACCCGGTTAAAAGTTTGAAAACGGAATGAGTTGGTGAATAGTGAGTTGAGAATTGTGAATGGTTGAAGAATAAATGAATGGTAGGCCCAATGAACAAATGAACAAATGAACTAATGAACAAGTGAACAATCCATGATCAGAAACTATTTAAAAATAGCGTGGCGCAATATTATAAACAACAAGGTTTACAGTGCGCTTAATATTTTAGGCTTGGCGGCCGGTATGGCTGTGGCTTTGTTAATCGGCTTGTGGGTTAGTTATCAGTACGGCTATGACAGATTTTTGCCAAATAACGGGCGACTGTACCAGGTAATGCGCAATTTTAACAGCAACGGCGATACGCTAACTTTCAGTTCAACTTCATTAAAGCTGGCTGATGCATTACGCAACGATATCCCTGAATTTGCCCATGTAGCCGAAACCGATGGCTGGGGTGCACATGGCCTTATGGTCGGTAATAAGAAATTTTACCTGTTTGGGGTGCAAGCCGGTGGCGACTTTTTAAGGATGTTCCGTTATCCTTTTATTAATGGAAATGCCAATACTGCATTGAAAGATCCTTTTTCCATTGTGCTTACCGAATCAACCGCGAGGGCTTTGTTTGGCAACACCGACCCTGTTAATAAACTAGTAAGGGTCGATAATCATGATAATTTAAAAGTCACCGGTGTCATTAAAGATATTCCGGCTAACTCAACTTTCCAGTTTAAATATGTTATCCCTTTTAGCTATTATGAAGCAACATACAGTTATGTGAAGAGGGCGCGAACCCGCAGCTTTGGTAATAACAGCTTCGGAATCTACGCGGAATTAAAACCCGACGCTTCCTTCGCAGCCGTATCAGCCAAAATAAGGGATATAGAAAAAAGGGAAAAGGATAACATTAACGCAATGAACTCGAATGTTATTTTGTACCCCATGCTTAAATGGCACTTATATAACGATTTTAAAAATGGAAAGGCTTCGAGCGGCTTTATCGACTATGTTCGCATCTTTACACTAATCGGCACACTTGTTTTGCTTATTGCCTGCATAAACTTCATCAACCTGTCAACTGCCCGCTCCGAAAAACGGGCCAGGGAAGTTGGTGTTCGCAAAGCAATCGGCTCACAGCGTAAAGACCTGATCTTCCAGTTCCTGGTGGAATCGTCCCTGATTACTTCCATTTCATTTTTGTTGTCGATACTTTTTGTACAATTAGCTTTGCCGGCATTTAATTCACTCACGGGTACACTCATCTCCATTCCGTTTTTAAGTCCCGTATTCTGGATAGTTATGATGGTATGTGTATTATTTACAGCCTTATTGGCAGGTAGCAGACCAGCCTTTTACTTATCCTCGTTTAACCCGGTTAAGGTATTAAAAGGCACTATACAAGTTGGCAAATCAGCTTCGCTGTCGCGTAAAATTCTCGTAGTAACACAATTTAGCTGCTCTATAGCTTTAATTATAAGCACCGTTATTATATACAGGCAAATTCAATATGCCAAAGATAGGCCGACAGGTTACCAGATCAGTCGCCTAATGACTACCCAGGTGAATTCTGACCTTGCCCATAACTTTGACGCGCTTAAAAACGATATTTTACAAAGCGGTGTAGTACAATTCGTTTCCACGTCATCAAGCCCCGCAACCACTGTTTGGTCGCACACCGACATTGATAAATTCCCCGGCAAACGCCCCGGTGAAACAGTAGAGATGGGCAGTATAACGGTGTCGGATGATTATTTTAAAACCTTAGGTATGAAAATACTATCGGGCAGGGATTTTATATCCGGGTCAAAAGCAGATACCAGCAATGTAATATTCAATGAAGCGGCTATCAAACGCCTCCGTATTACCAACCCTGTTAATCAGCTCATTACCTGGAGCGGACAGCAATTCCGTATAATTGGTGTTGTAAGAGATGCGCTGATGAACTCGCCGTACAGCGCTGCCGATCCTACGATGTTCACTTTTAGCATCAATAGCGCTAATTTTAATTTGATATACCAGTTATCGCCGAATGTAAATGCGCACCAGGCGGTTGAAACACTTACGCAGATATTTAATAAATATAATCCGGCCTATCCATATGATTACCGTTTTGTTGACGAAGAATATAACCATAAATTCAGCGAAGAGGTACTGGTTGGAAAACTGTCGGGTATTTTCGCTGGCCTGGCTATTTTTATTTCATGTTTGGGTTTATTCGGACTAGCAGCATTCGTCGCAGAGCAACGTACCAAAGAAATAG
>DASXMZ010000266.1:0-1807 GCA_036495385.1 Mucilaginibacter sp.
CTCAGTCAATACCATTTACAGGATAATTGACGACAATAAAAGCAGGTCGGTTCAAAAGTCGCTGGCTTAAATATGGAAATTGAAAATGATAGATTAGAAGCGGTGACCTAACTTAAAAATGTTAAAATGACATTATAAAAAGTAAAAATAATATTAAAAAGGATGATGGCGGAAGAGGCAGTTAAAAGGCTGACAAATATTTACAAAACAGAACTTAACGACGAATTAAAACGGATACTTAAGTACTGGTGCGACTATACGCCGGATACGGCGAATGGCGGTTTTTTTGGCAAAATTGATAACAACAACCAGGTTATAGCCGAATCGCCAAAAGGATCTGTTTTAAATGCCCGCATCCTGTGGACCTTTTCGGCTGCTTACAACTTTTCGCCCAATCCGGTGTACCTCGAAACAGCCTACCGTGCGTACCGGTATATCACCGATCATATTATAGATGACGAATATGGTGGCGTTTATTGGTCGGTTGATTATGAGGGCAATCCGCTTGATACAAAAAAGCAGGTTTATGCAATTGCTTTTACCATTTACGCATTAAGTGAATTTTATATTGCCACGGGTATCGAAACAGCTAAACAGGAGGCTGTTGATATGTTTTACCTGCTGGTCGAAAAGGCCTTCGACCCAATAAAGACAGGCTATTTTGAAGCATTTACAAGAGAATGGCAGCCGATTGACGATTTGCGGTTAAGTGCCAGGGACGCCAATGAAAAGAAGACAATGAATACCCACTTGCATGTTTTGGAAGCTTACACCAATCTATATCGCATTTGGCCTGACAAGGGGTTGAAAGAGCATATTTCCATCCTTTTAGATAACTTTTTTGATCACTTTATTGATCATGAAGCCGGCCACTTGTCGCTGTTTTTTGATGAGGATTGGAACCCGAAATCAGGTCTCGTTTCTTACGGGCATGATATTGAAGCTACCTGGCTTTTGCTTGAAGCCGCTGAAGTAACGGGGGACGAAATAATGACGGAAAGGATAAAACAGGTTAGTGTTGGAATTGCCGAGGCAACGGCAAAAGGGTTAGACAACTACGGGGGGCTGTGGTACGAATATGAGCCCTCCGGTAATCGTTTGATAAAAGAGAAGCATTGGTGGGTACAGGCCGAGGCAATGGTAGGTTTTTACAATACCTGGCAGATAAGCGGGGATGACAAGTATTTGCAGCTATCAATAAGCAACTGGGAGTTTGTAAAAGATAAAATTTTAGATAATACTAATGGCGAATGGTTTTGGGGAACAAACCAGGCGGGCGATGTAATGTTAAAGGAAGATAAAGTAGGAATATGGAAATGCCCTTACCATAACAGCAGGGCGTGTATAGAGATAAATAGACGAATTAATTAACCATCGGCGAAGGATTTTAAAGATTACCGGGATATTGAAATAACCTAAATCTTATCAATCTGAAAAATCATCGCTGCAAAACCAGACAAAAACAAATTATGAAAAGCATTAAAATTACAATTGGAATAATTCTCACTTCGTTAGTGGTGTTTCAATCCTGTAAAAAGGAGCCCGCAAATAATACCGGGGGCGGCACTGTCGTTCCAACACCGGTAAGTACCGGGGTTGGAACCGGGCCTGGTGGCTCAATAGTTGCCGGCACCGACCCCTCGACGGCGGTTACACAGGGTTTTTTCCTTGATAACTGGCAGGCAAAAACTTTTACTGCACCAGGCAGCACGCAAAGTGTTTCGAAGCCTTCGGCTGACGGTGCAGTAACCGTGGTTGCTGATTTGAGCCAGATCACAACAAAAGCATCAAGCCTGATTTTTGGTAA
>DASXMZ010000267.1:0-3821 GCA_036495385.1 Mucilaginibacter sp.
AATGGGGATATTTATTTTATGCAAAATATTATTCGGCTTTGGTAAAGGCGGACATAGGGGCGGCGCACCCTGGATGCGCCACAAGATGGCCGAACGGTTTGACAACATGACGCCCGAGGAGAAGGAAAGGTTTAAAGAGAAATGGGGCAAAAGATGTGGCCAGGGAAGATGTGGTGAAAGGCATAATTGGGATGACTACAGCGCGGAAACTGCAAAAACAGAATAATAAAGTTGAAGTTTTTGTCCAAAATTTCAAATGTCAATAGTTATTGGGTTAGGTTTAATGATTTAAGAAAAAAGATATTGCCATGGACGTATTAATATTTATGACAAGCGTTGAAAAACCCGAACAGGTTAGCGAGGTAAAACCCTTGCTAACCGCTGTTCCAGCGATTACAGGATGGAACTTCGACCTGGAAGATTGCGACAATATTTTAAGGATAGAGGCGAACGATATTTCACCGCGATATATTGAATCACTTTTACAAAAAGCAGGATTCAATTGCCAGGAGCTCGAGTACTGACAATGAGAGTTACCACCGAAAGAAAAATAATCCGCTGGCTGCATATTCTTTTGAGCATTCCGGTTATCGGTTATATCTACGGTCCGGTCGCTCAGCTACATTATGCTGCCAATGCAGTCAGATGGGTATTTTTTCCCATTATAGTGCTATCAGGTTTCTGGTTGTGGAAAGGCTATTGGTTTAAAAGGTTGTTCCGATAAGTCCGGCTGATAGTTTTAAAGATTTCGCCTAACAAAAATCAAAATCAGCGGCATCCTTAAATCACATAAATCAGCGGTCGAAAATCAGCGATCAAACAAACTGCTGTATCACCTGCTGCAACTGGCCGGCCTGCATCACGCCGCTTTGCCTCCACTTGGTTTCGCCGTTTTTAAATATCATAAGCGTTGGCACGCTTTGTACCCTGTAAGCATTTGCTGCAGCAGGGTTCTTGTCAATATCTATTTTAATGATGGTCACCCCATCACCCATTGCATCTTTAACCTGCTTTAATATGGGGGGCATCATTTTACAAGGCCCACACCATTCTGCCGAAAAATCAACCAAAACAGGTTTATCAGATGCTATTATTTCCTGGAAATTTGCCATAGACAAAAAATTTATCTAAAGATAACGCTTTTTCAAAGCAATAGTTTAACCGCATTGTAAAACCTAAATTTCTATTCAAACTAAAATATTGTATATTCAAGGGCTATTTAAATCACTAAAAGCCTTTTAGCAATATGACAAACTTAGCCGAACCTTCAGGAAAACAACGCATCCAATCAATCGACATTTTACGGGGTGTAATAATGCTGATTATGGCCCTCGATCATGTCAGAGACTTTGTTCATTTTGCTGGTCCTTATGGTGATCCCACTAACATGGCAACCACTACGCCGATATTGTTCTTCACTCGTTGGATAACTCATTTTTGTGCGCCGACTTTCGTATTTCTTAGCGGCACATCTGCGTACCTTGCGGGATTACGGCGTACAAAAAGTGAACTAAGCGCCTTCCTGATAAAAAGAGGTTTGTGGCTTATTTTTGTAGAGCTGGCTATCATAACCTTAGCATTCACATTTAACCCGCTTTACAATTTGTTTATCCTGCAGGTTATATGGGCGATAGGTTTCAGCATGGTTATACTTGGCCTGTTGGTTAGAGCCCCTTTGGTTGTTATAGGCGTAATTGGTGCATTGATCTTTTTTGGCCACGATCTACTCGATTACGTTAAGTATCCAGACAAAGGCGCGGAATATGTATTGATGCGGCTGTTCCTAACTGCCCAGGCCACCCTTCTTTCTATTAATTCGACTCACGTTGTATTCGACCTTTATGCTATTATACCGTGGACAGGCATAATGCTGCTTGGGTATGTTTTCGGCTCACTTTACAAACCGTCGGTCGATCCGCAAAAAAGAAAAAAGATTTTACTTTATGCAGGGTTGGTGGTGCTGGCAATATTCTTTGTTTTAAGATTATTTAATTTATACGGAGATCCTGCTCCATGGTCAACTCAGCGTGATGGCGTTTTTACAGTTTTATCCTTTTTTAACGTAAGCAAATACCCGCCTTCGTTAATGTATTCGTGCATGACCGTTGGCGCCGCTTTAGTTGTACTTTCTCAAACCGAGAATATCCAGAATAAGCTCACCAAAATATTTACTGTTTATGGGAGTGTACCTTTCTTCTACTACGTACTGCATTTTTATCTTATCCATATCATAACTGTAGTCTTATTTTTTGCCTCCGGATACAATACCAGCCAGATTGTTGACCCTAAATCACCGTTCTTATTCAGACCGTCGACCTTTGGATACGATCTTGGCATAGTTTACCTGGTATGGCTGTTCGTAATAATAGTTCTGTATTTCCCCTGCAGATGGTTTAGCAAATACAAAAAGACACATAGGCAGTGGTGGTTGAGCTATTTGTAGAAATTTCGGAATTCGGATGTTCGATTTCGGATTTGTTTTAAATTGAATTATTTAGAAACTATATATCCAATTGTTATTAGGTTTATTAAACTATGAAATGTGTAACAGTTCTGGGAGCCTTTATTCTTTTTGCTTCTTGCGTTTATGCTCAACAGGGTTCAGTAATAAATAAGCATAAAGAAATTGTTCATTATCCGGCAAGTATCATAAAAACATCAGATAGTACTGTTAAAATTGATGAGCGTGTTATCTTATACAACAAAAATCTGCAACCATTTATCAATAGTCTTAAACTATCTTCTTTAACCGAATCTTATAAATTAGATCGTATACCTGACTTCATCAAATCATTCTTAAAACAGCTAAGTAATGATCAATTTACAATAGCTAATCCTGGTAAGGCCTGGAATTGTTGTTGCGATAGAAATGACAGCATTCCTAATAGAGCGCTGATTTGCCACGGATCAGACAAAAACCTATTTTTTATGACATATTTAACAGGTGGTGTAGGCGAAAGTGAGCATCTCATTTTAATTAGATATAAAGATGATACCATTGTTGATTTTTGGGCGGGGACACTTTCAGGCCATTTAAGCAGCAAAAACGCCATTGTTCAATATTTGATTCGAAATAAGAATAAACATTGGGGGCTAAACAGTAATATATTAACAATTTAATACTTTACTGAGATTCTGATTAATGAATTAATCGGCCCAATTATTATCAGGCAACCAATTCTTCCGGTTGCCATTTTCAATACCCAATTTTATATCAAAAAAAACACCTGTTAAATTAGAATAATAGCTAATTTTAAAAATATGCAAACCGTAACAGTTCCTATACTTAAAGCATTTGAACTTTTAAAAAATGTACCTGATGATCAGCTTCAATGGCTGATTGATAATAGCGATGAAAATATATACCAGGAAGGCGACCTTTTAACAAAACAAGGAGATAAGCTCGGCGGCCCGCATTTTATTATTAAGGGCAGGCTTTCGGTCTTTATGATACAAAGCGGAAGCAAGCGCGAGATCGCAATTTTTAATGCAGGCGATATTACCGGTTACCTTCCCTACTCGAGAGGTGTAATTGCGAGTGCAAGCGCCAAGGCAATCAGCGAACTACATATTATGTCGTTCCCTACAGAACGGATTAAGGAAATGATCATGAATCATTTTGAATTGACCCAGGCATTGGTACACGCAATGAGCAACCGGGTAAGAGAATTTACCGCTTTACAGCAGCAAAATGAAAAGATGATGGCATTGGGCAAGCTTTCCGCAGGGCTTACGCATGAGCTTAATAACCCGGCATCGGCCATTGTTCGGGACTCAGTTTCATTGCTGGAACACTTGAAAATGGAACCACAATCCTTTAA
>DASXMZ010000268.1:0-4674 GCA_036495385.1 Mucilaginibacter sp.
TAAGGGTGCAAAAATCCTACATCGTCAACAAACAAAAAATAGCGGAGATACATAAGTATTCAAACAACCGTTATACCATTGTTTTGAATGATAAAGATTTCACCCGCATTGTTACCGGGCCATCATATTTTAATATGATTAAAGAGGTTTTTGAGGTGTGAGGCTTTTAATTTTCTTGTTAGAAACGTTAGAATACACAATTTTTTATCTTTTATGTCTACCTGTGCGATGTGTTCTCGGGATGGGGCCTGGCCCCGGATCTATAGTATATTTTAATAATTTGGCATTCACGCGTAATTTGGCTGGGAGGCTTGCTTTTAAAGCTGCTTTCACAAACTCTTTAACTTCAAAAAATCGCTTATTTAAAGTCAGGACCTCGATATCATTAATAACATTTTCCTCCTCGGAAAAGTCTGGATGATTAGCATTAATAATGTAATTAAACTCCTTTGTGTCCATGGTTGATGGTACTTTCAAAGCTAAAAACTCCTTTTCCGCCAGAAATTTATCCCCTAATCCTTTTGTTAATATCTCATCATCAATCCAGTTAGGATGTTTACTTAAGTCGACGCTGATAATCGAACTTTCGGGAATCGCATAAGTGATAATAGTGAGTTTTGGAAAATCTACGGCATTGATCAAAAAATGTGACACCCATTCTAATTGAGCTATGGAACGGTTGCCCCCGGAATATATGCAAGCATATTTTGACGAGTTCCATCTCCCTCCATCACGTAACGTTGAACCATATCCGTTATGGGGTCTTACATAATTCGTACTACATACGCGGTAGGCACTTACTGAATTTACCGCCATTTCTTAACGGTATACGCCGGTAGCAAACATAATCAATTCGTCTTTTACTAGTTTCCTTCCAACAGAATTGACCAATAAATCTATTGGCTCCTTTCCTTCAAGTGTTTTCAGAGGTTGAACCATCCATTCAATAAAAGCCGAATTAGTTGAAAATAGCTTTATTCCGATGATAAATAGATCGGTTAAATCAATCATTACTTCACTGATTTGTGAATCAAAATGATAATCATCGTCTTTAAGCTGAACAGTACGAGGGGTAATATTGCAAATTGTGGCTAATGCGCCAAGATTTAAACCCGTAAAGGCTTTTAAGCGAAGGAGTACCTTTTTAGTAAGCCCTGATTCAAGGAGGTCGAACAAATCATAATCATTATTTATGCTTTTTCCCAACAGTTCCTTTCCCCCTAATCTGTCTGATATTTCCTGATAGCTTGATAAAAATTGTGCTCCAAGTTTCGGTTCTTTAACAAACGTATTCATACTTACATTATTTATTTAATAATCTCCAAATGTAAAAATGCGAAATTTTTCGCATTTTTCAAATAATGAACATTGGATTTATTCTATACAAAGCCCTTAATATGTCCTTTTGGAACTATTACGAATAAAATACACCATTTAGTTATATAAACGTATAATCTTCTCAACCTCCAAATTCACCGCCGGAGAAAAATCATCTTTACTCATATAACTTTTCAAACTATATAATAATTGCCTCGCTTCCGGGCGTTTGTCGGTATCGGTAAGCAGATCAACGCCCGATACTATCAACTTGCCTTTTCCCACCCGACATTCAAAAATCAATCCTAAAGAGCGGGCAGTTATCCAATCATCAATCACCCTCACAATGGGCTGTAACCCTTTAGCTACTGAATCGAGCTTAATTGCATTGGAATGCGACATCGCATCCCACCATTGCCAATTACTATATTCTTGTGTGGGGAATTCTTTTAAAGCCGGGTGGAGGGGATCGCACAAAATACCCAGGGTAACCGGTGGCTGACCGTTTGTCCACGCGGTGTTCCAGAAAATGCTTGAAAAACCAATGGCGATATCTCCGCCTTTATCAGCTTTAAGGGTGCCTTTTTTTAGCGTCAACAGAACCTTGCCACCCATTCTCAGGGTCTCAATTGCTTTTTCATCGAGGGTGTGTGTAACTAATACGCCTTTGGTTTGATGTAAATGTGATGGATAAACAAAAATATCCCACGAATTTTTGTAGCTGCCTGCGTGTACGGTCAACGTTAGCCGGGAAGGTTTTGTTATTGCTGCCAAGGACTGCCTGATATATCCTAAACGGAAACCGTTGCCAAATGGAATATCCGCCTTATTCAGCTTACCCGAAAAGATAATTTTCCCGTTGCCGTCGGTAATATCCCATATAGGGGTAACATTCCTTAGAATCTCTGGGCCAAATTGTGCAATTTCAACCGGGGCCGATAATTCTTCATTGTTTAAATAGATCATCTTTGGCAACCTCACCAGCGGCACAACCGCATTACAAAACTGGCTGAATTCAGCCCCCGAAATGTAACCCTTGCTTTCCCAAAGTGCATTTAATACGCCCACCAATGCGGTGCCCTGTCCGGGAAAATCATAAAGGCCTAATAGCTGAAACCCGCCGAAACCTGGCGTTCGTAATGCAGCTTCAATGTCAGCCTTATAGCAAAGTGATTGCAGCCTGCCAGAAGCAAACAAAAATTTATCGGCCAGGTTGCCCATGCCATTTTCATTGAGCCTGTCTTTAAATATTTCAAAATTCTTTGCTTTTAAAACACCCGTATATTTTTTAATCTCTTTAAAATCAGGATAAGCACACCACTGGCCAATTTCATGACTAACGGTTGGATGCTGCCATTTGGAAATAATCTGCGACCAATCATAATCGCTGCGCGGAGGTTCGCCATTTATAATACTTTTCAGCCCGGCGCCCCAGGCCTGTATCCGTGGATCGGGAGTAACATTATAATTGCTCTCGGCAATTACCGGCCAGCCTGATGCGGTAGTATACAGCCTGCGCGGGTCTCTTGCCTTCCAGTAGTTTACAAAATCAGTTAAATATTTTACCAGGTTTTTACCGGCCGGTTCGTTTCCGTAATCCATCATGCAAAAGGACGGATGGTTTCCATATGCTTTTACTATCCGGCGGCTCTCTTCATAGATATAGTCATCAAGCGGTTTGCCATCGCCAATTGTTGCGCCGTCATTTGCCCAGCTTGAGCATTCGATATGAAGATAAAAACCTGACCTATCCGCCGCTTCAAAAGCGGCATCGGAAGGGCACCAGGAATGAAAGCGAAGGTGATTTAATCCGTACGACCTGCATATTTTAAAAATCCGCATCCATGAACCCAAGTCAGTTGGTGGGTAACCTGTTAGCGGAAAAGCTGCGCATTCAAGGGTTCCTCTCAAAAATAGGGGTCGGCCATTTATGGTGAATTGGGCGCCTTTTGTGGAAAAATCGCGCATTCCAAAAGTGATGGTTTGCTGATCGGTTCTTCCATTACTTTGTGCAAGCGTTATATTCAAATTGTAAAGATTCGGATTGAACTCATCCCACAATAAAGGATACTTACCCATTGAATACATTAGCTCAATCGTGGTGTCCCTGCCGCTTATCTTTATATATTTTGTCAGCGGGTTTAAACTTTCCGCATGCGGGTTTGCTGATGTGGCTGCCAGACCGATCTTTACCGGTGCTTTAATGCCTGTTACATTGCTGACTTGAATTTTGGCAGTTACCCGGTTATTTTTTATGTCAGGGTACAATTGTACGTCTTCGATATACGCCAGCGGCCGCGCGACTAAATAAAGTTGGCCTACCATACCGTTCCAGTTGCCCTGGGTATGATCAGTTACGCTGTGTGAATTTTGTCCGAAATTTATATCCTTAATACGGTTATCTACCCTAACTGTGATTATATGGCTCCCCGGCGTTAAAGCCTTCGTCAGATCGAAAACATGAGGCGCTGCGAGGCTGTTTTGCATACCTGCTATTTTATCATCAACCCAAACTGTTGTCTCCCAATGGCTGCGTTCAATAAAAAATTCAATATGTTTATTATTCCACGATGCCGGTATTTCCACCCGTTTTTGATACCATGCCGGGCCTTTGTAATACTTAACCGGCTGTAGCCAAAAAGGAACCTTAATGTTATCCGGCTGCCTGTATTTTGCATATTCAGGCTTAAAAAAATAGCTTGAATCGGCTATATTGCCGGTCCATGGCGTGTGCAGGGTAATTTCGTCCCCTTTCCCATTGGTAGTCATTGAACCGGGTAACTGAACCTTTTCGGGAAGGGGCTCGCTAAACCATTTTTCACCGACTCCTATATTCAATGAATCTATGCGAAAAGCCCATGTACCTGATAGGTCAATCCTGTTCTTTCTAGGTTTTATTATTTCCTGTTGCGCGGAAGCTTTAGCAACAAATGTCGCAAGCAATAAAAAAGCTATAAACGCCCGCAAGATAAGCTTGTTCATGTTATAAAGAATTCCAGTTAAAAATATGGACATACTTTCAATATTCATATTTTCATTAAATTGGCTTCAAAGGTGTAAAAATCACAGTCATTTGAAAAACAGCGTAACTAACCAGCTCGTTAACTTCTTCTGGACAATTCTTTGTTTTACCCCGGTTTTTTCCTATTGGATGGTTAACGGAATCACCATATGGCTGTACGTTTTTATTTTGTTTAACCTGATAGCAGGGTTTTTACCCGATAGCCTTTTTAAATATTTTCAAATTAGTTATAAAACAGCGCTCTACGAACGTTTAGGGGTTAAGTTTATTCGAAAATTTGTTCAGGATGGTACCTACATTAACCGGGCGGCCCGTAAGAATAATGGAGGGCATAA
>DASXMZ010000269.1:0-2351 GCA_036495385.1 Mucilaginibacter sp.
GTAATGAACATTTCCATGGCAAACGGTATTATTACTGAACTGGAAAAGGCGCATTATCATATAGAAAGAAATGCTAACCCTAAAATTTTGTTTTTAGATGTATCTTTACTGATTATAAAAATACTTAGTTTTAAAACGATCCGCGATGAGCGGACACAATATATGCCGAATTAATTATGGGATGTGGAAGTTGCTCAACGGGGGGCGGATGCTCGCCCGCTGGCTGCAAAAGTAATGGCTCATGCCTTACTAATGGTTGCAGCAAATTAGATGTTTACGATTGGCTGTCGCATATGGACATGCCGACTAATTATAAACCTTTCGGTATTGTTGAAGTAAAATTTAAAGGCTCACGTAAGGAGTTTTACCTTAACAAGGACGACATATATCTGGAAGCGGGTGAATTGGTTGTTGTTGAAGCGGCAACCGGCGGCTATGATGTTGGCCATGTATCTATAACCGGCGAGCTGGTGAGGATGCAAATGGTGAAACGCAGGGTAAAGGAAGGTGATGTAGCTAAAAAGATTTATCGCAAAGCGACCGTCACCGACGTGGAAAAATGGAAAGCTGCTAAGGACTTGGAATGGGAAACCATGCACAAATCAAGGAAGTTAGCCCTGGAGCTAAATTTATCCATGAAATTAAGCGATGTTGATTATCAGGGAGATAAAACCAAAGCCACTTTTTATTACACCGCCGAAGGAAGAGTTGATTTCAGAGAGCTTATCAAAAAGATGGCTGAAACCTTTCGCATCCGCATAGAAATGCGCCAGATAGGTATGCGACAGGAAGCCAGCAGACTGGGGGGGATAGGTTCGTGCGGCAGGGAATTGTGCTGTTCAACGTGGCTCACCGATTTTAAAACTGTATCCACCTCGGCTGCAAGGTATCAAAACTTGTCGCTTAATACGTTAAAGCTGGCCGGGCAATGCGGTAAACTAAAATGCTGCCTTAACTACGAGCTGGATACTTACATGGATGCCTTAAAATACATCCCTGACAATGTAAGCATGCTGAAAACAGAGAAAGGCGATGCGCGTTTGCAAAAAACCGATATATTTAAAAAGCTGATGTGGTTTAGTTATCCACGGGAAGAATCGTGGATACCATTGCCAATTGATCGGGTTAAAGAGATTCAGCGGTTAAACAAAGAAGGTATTGTTCCTGAAGATTTAGGAGAGGTCATCGAAGTGGAAACCAAACCGGTTAAAATTTTGGACTACGAAAACGTTGTAGGCCAGGATAGCTTAACCCGTTTGGATGAACGCTCCCGCGGAAAAAAGAAAAACAAAAATCGTAACAAGAATAAACAAAACGGCGCTCCTGAGGGCAACCAGCAGCGACCTCCTGTAAAGGTTGTACAACCTCAGCCTGCCGCGGTAACGCCACAGGGTGTTACGCCACAAAGTGCGCAGCCTGGTGATGCCTCTCGGAATAATCGTCACAAAAGATTTCGTCCTAACAAAAACAAAAAACGTAACGATGGTCCCAACAGGGGCGGAAATCAAGATAAACAAGAATGAAAAGGTTTATGAAGAATATTTTTAGGTTAGCATTTGCGGTTACCCTGTTGTCGTTTAATGGCTGTACTGATAAAAAAGCTGTAATTGATCAAAACACACCAGTTCCTGATCACAGCTGGACGTACGCGAATAAGTTTCAGTACGATGTTAAAATAGATGACATCAGCGTGCCCTATAATCTTTACATGAACTTGCGGGTAACGGCCGATTACAAATTTATGAACCTGTTTGTATTAGTAACCCAAATCGGGCCCGACAAAAAATCAACAATTAAGCGGTACGAACTAACACTTGCCGACAAAAGCGGTGAGTGGCTTGGAGAGGGTTCAGGAAATTTATATAGTTATCAATTGCCGTTTCTAACCAATTATAAATTCCCGCTAAAAGGCACTTATCATTTTTATATAGAACAAAATATGCGCGAAAATCCGTTGAAAGAGGTTAATGATGTTGGATTAAGGGTTGAGAAAGCGCAATAAAAGGAGTGATAATTTAAAAATCAATCAAGCTCACTTTTAAAAGCTATTGGGTTATTAATAATCCGGCCTTTAAAGATAAATGAATAATCGAACACCTATCACGCAAAAAGAAACGCACAATATTTATCCTAAGTGCCGTTTTGGAATTTATTAGCAATAAGCATTTATATAGGTAAAATAGTATATTTACTAAAGTAAATTTAACAAGCATTCTGTAGTATCGGAACGCTGTTCAGGGCAGGATGGAAAAGAATTAAGAATAGATGGTTAAAAGTAATCTAAAGGAAATTTTAATATGGAAAATTTGATTATTGAAAAGAAAAAAATTCAGGATATGCTTAATAATTCG
>DASXMZ010000270.1:0-3340 GCA_036495385.1 Mucilaginibacter sp.
GTAATTAAAAGGGTGATGGATATTAGCGAAGAAGTTGCCTTCGGCATAGTTTCGCCCATTTTACAGGGGTATTCAAAACGGCACCGCAATATTACACGCGTATTAAACCGTCACTGCGCCAAGCTGAAGCCACTTTTTGCCGAGCTTAATATTGATTTTGATACCTTGACAATATCCAGGAAGCTGCTCATTGGCTCCTATTTTACACACGAATATTCTATAGAATCAGCAGCTTTTTTTAATCCGTCAATAGTTGAGGATCCTGATCAGACCGAGTTGCAGGCAGGTGAAAGACGGGTTATAATTAGTTTCAGGGCTGTTGGGGAAGGTCATATTTCATCAATAACATTCAGGCGGGCGCTGATAGATCAGTCAAACAACATTACCGTTTTACCCGCAGGCAGCTATATTGACGAAGCTGAAATAGTTAGAAATGCGGTTTACAACAAAAAATTATTTTTCGAAAAGGCCGCTGTTACACATATTAATATAGATGTACTAAAAGAACTGGAAAGCAAACTTGATCATCATTTTGAGTATTCTAATTTGCGGCGGATTATCATTGATTCGCAGAAACTGCAAGAAACCGACCTGCAGAAGCTGGAATACGATAAAATTTTATGGCTCGCCGATTCCTACTATGAAATTGTTTTTTCGTTAGATACAGATATATCCGACAGGGTTATATTCCCTATTTCGGAATACGAACGCAAGGGCATTGAAGATGCAAGGTTTGTGCAATTTAAACATGATGATGACGACAGCACCCTTTATTATGCCACCTATACCGCTTACGATGGGTCGCTCATAATGCCCAAGCTTTTACAAACTAACGATTTTTATAACTTTAAAATAATGCCTTTATATGGGGCGGGGGCACAAAACAAAAACCTGGCGCTGTTTCCGCGCAAGATAAACGGTAAATACGCCATGATATCACGAATAGATGGTTGTAATAACTATATTATGTATTCGGATAAGATAAATATCTGGGAGGAGCCCATATTGTTACAGCAGCCAAGGTTTACCTGGGAGTTTATACAGATAGGTAATTGCGGCTCGCCCATTGAAACTGAACATGGCTGGATAGTGATTACCCATGGTGTAGGCCCTATGCGCAGGTACGCTTTGAGCGCAAGTTTACTTAAACTTGATGACCCCACTGTGGAAATTGGCCGTTTGCCGGAACCATTGCTTGTACCAAATGAAGACGAAAGAGAGGGTTATGTACCAAATGTGCTCTATTCTTGCGGTTCTTTGGTGCATAATGGGAAACTTATTATACCATACGGGGTATCTGATTCCTCAACTGCCTTTGCGGAGGTTGATATGGATGAATTGATAAAAAAGTTTAAAGAAAGTAGCGCCGATTAGGATAAATATTGCCCATATCACTGATTTTTAAACAATTAGTGGATATTTTAACAGGTAAAATTGTAAAAAGATGCACGCCAAATTAGAATTGGCATAGACGTTGCTATATGATACACGACTGCACTTGAGATTAGCAGTTAGAGTTTTAATACGTTAAATAGAATTTAAAAGTTACAAAATAATGGAATCATTTAGAGAGATCAGAAATTGTTTAACCTGGCATAACGAAGGTAAATTCGAAGTAGAACTTATCAACGGTGTAATCACTAAACTTAATTTTTGCGAGCCGGGTGTAGGTCCAGAGGATCCGGGTAGATCCCTGACATCAACAAGTTACAAGTTTTTGCAATCTATACATTCTTGCCTTGGTGAATTGTTCGCATTTATCGATGAAGAGAACAAGAGACTTGGTTACAAGTATGCACGTGAGATCGAAACTTCAAAAACCGAACAGGAAGATTTTTCAGACAAGTCTTATGGTATGACTGCTGAAACTAAACTCAGGTCATTGATTAACTATTCACATCAGCCTGAATTGGGTAAGTCTTCTTTGGAAGAAAAAGAATTAATAAGAGATATTGGATAAATTATACTTATCTTTTTGTTAAAAATAGTGAATATCATTAAACTTTGGTTTAATAAAGGCACCACATTGAGCAATATTGTGGAAATATTTACTCAAACCGTCACCACTATTTTCCCAAACCCGAATGTGAG
Source organism: Mucilaginibacter sp. (assembly GCA_036495385.1). Lineage (GTDB taxonomy): Bacteria > Bacteroidota > Bacteroidia > Sphingobacteriales > Sphingobacteriaceae > Mucilaginibacter. The sequence continues at coordinate 2,092 of DASXMZ010000270.1, forward strand.
TACTACCCACGATGGCGAACACCTGCATTTGCATAAGAGACATTGTTTTGTAACTATAGGGGTTATATAACTGATACTGGTAACTAATATTAATCTATTAGTTACCAGGCTCACCCCGCAAAACAATTAAGAGGATGTTCTTTCTCTGGCTATGTTGATAAAACTTTTTTGTAAAGCCTTAAATAATCCTCAGTCATTTTCTCCAACGAGAATTGCGAACTAGCCCAATTAAAACATTCAAGCCTGCTGATAACGCGAATCCGCTCAACCGATTCTGTAGCTTCCCTGATATCATTAACCAGGAAGCCGGTTTGTTCATGTTTAATCAGTTCAGGCATTGATCCCCGGTTAAATGCTATTACCGGTGTACCGCAAAGCATGGCTTCAGCTACACTCATACCAAAGGGCTCGTTAAAACTAATTGGATGAAGTAAGCAAAGAGCGTTTCCCAAAAGCTCATTCCTTTTTTCGGGGCCTGCCGGCCCGATATATTGCATCTGGGGATTTAATTCCCTTTCTACTTCCCTTTTAAAATAGTTCTCATCCTGTATAATGCCGGCTATTATTAATTTCCTGTTGCTTCTTTTTGCAATCTCTATTGCTTCAGCTGTTCCCTTATGGGGATGTATCCTTCCAAAAAATAAAAGATAATCACCTGGCTTTTCCACAAACTTGAAATCTTTTGTATCCAACCCATTGTAAACCGTAGCGAGATAGTTCAGCTCAGGGCTGCGGTCGGCGTTGCTGATAGACACATAATGCCCCGCAGAATTATATTTTTTGTATACAGGTATGATTTGCGGTGAAGAAAAGCCGTGTATTGTGGTAATTATGGGCGTTTTTATTAAATGAGTGTAGGTAAGTGGTAAAAAATCGAAATTGTTGTGAATGATGTCAAAATTGTCCGCTTTCTCCATCAGGTTGCTGATGTGCAGGCACTCCAGCACTTTTGCATCCTGGCGTCGGTCTTCTTCATATCCCGTAACGCAAACAGCATCGAGCTTTCCGGCGGTTACCGAATCGCCAGTGGCAAATAGTGTTACGTCAATTCCCCGCTTTGCTAACCCTTCTACAATATTTGAGGCAATCTGCTCCCACGGGCCATAGTGCCTGGGCGGTGTACGCCAGGCAACGGGCGACAATACAGCAACTTTCATTTATTGTAAGTTCGAAATAAAATCATTAATCTGCCTCACCTAAACGGCGTGGCCTTCATGAATACCTTAAAAAAACAATTAATATTATGAAT
>DASXMZ010000271.1:0-4391 GCA_036495385.1 Mucilaginibacter sp.
GTACGCAAAATTATATTACAGGCAGGTTTAGTTAGTTTTGTTGTAAAGTTGAAAGGTTGTAAAGTTGAAATGTTAAAAATTGCAACTCTTCTACAAACATTACAACCTTCCAACATTAAAACGTTTCAACATAGAACATTACAACCAATTTTAAATAAAGAAATTATGACACAAATAGAAAACGAAATCGTCGCCCTTAAAAAGGAGTTGATCAATATGTGGATACTGGTTCAGTCTCAATTAAACAAGGCTAAAGAAGCCATGATCAACTTTGATAAGGACCTGGCCCGCGAGGTTTTAATTAAAGAGAAAAGAGTAAACTCTTATGAGCTGAAAATCGACAGAGATTGCGAGAATATTTTTGCGCTTCATTGCCCTGTCGCTATTGACTTAAGGTTTTTACTGGCTGCGTTGAAAATTAATACCAACCTGGAACGCATTGGCGATATTGCTGCGGGCATCGCTATGTACGTAGCCGAGGCTTCTTATAATTTTGATTTAGCGATATTGGAAAAAGTATCTCTTGTTCGCATGTACAATGAGGCAACAAATATATTATCCGATGCACGCACAGCATTTGAAACAGAAGACACCGTACTGGCCCGCAGTATATTTAAACGCGACGATATTTTAGATGAAATAAACAACAGTGCGCCTGCTGCAATTGCCGCTATTATTAAAAACGATTTAAGTACTTTGCCTCAAACGCTTTACGTACTGTCAGTAGTGCGTAAGATTGAACGTATTGGCGACCAATCAAAAAATATTGCCGAAGAGATCATTTTCTATGTTGAAGCAAAGATTCTAAAGCATTTGGAGAGCAGCCAACGCACATTAGAAGGTGAAGAGTAATTTTGTCATCCCTTATTATCTTAACAAACGAGGCGGGTTAATTCCGCCTTTTTTGTTTAATTTTATATTTATCAACGGATTAGTTATTTTTATTCTATGAAGCCCTTGCCCTCAATCTTCATCAAACCTTTGCTCATTATTTCTTGCTTTTTTATATTAATATCGTGTGGCCGGCAAAGCGATATTTCAGCATTACAAACACAGGTTGACACCTTAAATAAACAATTGTCACAAAGCTATAAACCAGGTTTGGGCGAGTTTATGATGGGTATACAAGTGCATCATGCCAAAATTTGGTATGCCGGGAAAAACCAGAACTGGAAACTGGCGGATTTTGAGATAGGAGAGATCAAAGAGACACTTGAAGATGTAAAAAAATATTGCACCGACCGTCCGGAAATAAAATCACTTCCAATATTATACCCAGCGCTTGATAGCGTAGCTAACTCGGTAAAAGTGCAAAATCTTAAACAATTTGAAAAAAGTTTCGTGCTTTTAACCAATAGTTGCAATAGCTGTCATAAAGCCACTAATCACGAATTTAACGTCATCAAAATCCCTGATACGCCTCCCTTCACAAACCAGGAATATAAAGCGAGATAGAAATTAAAAGGTTCTAAGATGTTTTGAGTGGGTAAATTAAGTTTTACAAAAAAAGATAAGATATGAGTGATAAGTTAAATTATTTAATTTAGTTAGAGGCGTAGCCTCGGTCGATGTTATAACAACGGATTTTAATCCGTTGAAATTAAAGCAGCAAATAAAACAGAGCCGTAGGTTCGGCCAATATAATTAGCCAGCTACTTTAACAGCAGATAAAATGAACAAAACGTCCGACGGGTTCAGCGGCGGGATATGCCTCGTGCCTATGGCACTTGTTGGCTATGATAGTTCAGGCAATGGGTTGAATCCATTGTTATAAGATAATCGAGCCTACGGCTCTTTAACATGCAAACTAATTATACCTCTAGTTAAATTAAATTGAGACATTAACCCACACCACCTGCCATAAAACCAATTAAAATAACTTACATTTTCTTATTTGATTGTAGCATTGTTCTGTTTTCTATCGTAATTGTTAACGGATAGAGCAAATTGTTACAATGAAAACAATATGGACGCTAATGATAATCGGGGGTTTAATGCTTAGTTTATATGCCTGCAAAAAAGATAACAGCAAGCCTTCTATTATTGGCAAATGGAATATTGTAAACGACTCGACATACGTTGGAGCTGCGGTTAATAATCATTTAGTAGCATATAACGGGATGCCTGGCGATTATTTTAATTTTAATGCGAATGGCAGCGTTTATACAAAAGAAGGCGCTTCATTAAATATTTTACCTTACAAGCTTGTTTCAGATACTACAATCGATATCCAGTCTTTCGCCTATAACACTAATGGAACATTCCAGGCATGCCGTATTAATACTTTTACAGCTCATAGCCTGGTTATAGAGGTACCTAAACTAATTACTTTTGGCGGTACAACCGGCAGAAGAGTGAGCTTAAGCAGATAATTTTTTACTTATATAACAATGAAAATAATACGTACACTAATAATAATTGCAGGTTTAACGCTTGGCTTATATGCCTGCAAAAAAGACGGAACTAATTTCAATACATCTTCGCTGGTTGGGAAATGGAATGTTGTCAGCGATTCAACTTTTGCCGGAGTTGGTTCTACCAATCATCCGGTAGATTATCACGGGCAGCCGGGCGACTACTTCGACTTCAGAACAGACGGCCATGTTTACACGAAAGAAGGGACAGTTTTAGATACATTGAGCTACAACATCGTCTCGAACACGGGAATTATAATCCAGTCTTTTGGCATTACCCTTAACGGAGTACCCGAAACGAGCAACGTGACGTTTAATGCACACGGTGCGGTTATTGATGCCCCGACAATTTTTACTCCTGGCGGCGCGTTTGGTAGAAAGGTAACTTTAAGCAGGTAAAATTTTGCGAGTAGGTGTTTCCATATTAAGGCAGCATTTCATTTTTCCGAAATCGTAGGGCTTTCCTTAAGATATAGATTGTTTTGTAAAGCGTTAATCATAAAACGGGCTACGCTTTGCCTTCCAATGGTTAGCGTTGGTTTTGGCGAATTGTCAACAGTTACTATTATGCACTTTTCTTTTAACGAATTTGTAAGGCCCACCGGTCGTACAATTGTCCAGTTTAAGGTTGAGTTTTTTAACAGCTCCTCCTGGAGTTCGTGATCCCTGTAGGGGTAGCCGATATTACTGTGGTCAATGAGCCATCTAAACCATGCCGGTACATCTTTTTTTGTTTCGGCAACTCCCCAGGCGGTTGTGATAATTATTCGTTCGAGGGAAACCTTTTTTGTCGCTTCGATTATATTTTTCATAGTGTCGGACAAAAAACTTTTTGGTGTTCTCAGCTTCGCCCATGGAAAATCGGATGTCCGCGAAATATTCAGTGCACTCATCACACTGTCGCATCCCCGCATGGCGTTTGTCAATGCCTCCTTATCGGTTGGTATACCTTCGAAAACCGAAATTAAATTTGAACTGGCGTCGATTTTATTTTTGTCCCTTACCAGTACATTTATATTAAAACCGCGTTTAAGGGTTTCTTCAACCAAAAAACGCCCGGTTCTGCCCGTGGCGCCTAAAATAAGTATCCTCATATAATATTGCCGGTTTGTATCAGGCTTGTATTCAAACAAATATAAACAACAAAGCGGCCCATTTATAGTGGTGCCGCCTTGTTGTTTATGAATGATATAACAATATTATTGCTGTCTTTGCAGAATAGGACCAAACTTAGTTTCGTAATCCTTTAGTTGTGCTTTGAGCTTGTTATTTAAAGCCGTTTGATGATTGTCGCCGGTAATACTTGTGATTCCATTTAAGAATGAAACGCCATATTGAACGTCGCGCGTATTCAAATCGCCCGAATTGTTTTGGAACAGGTAGTAATTATAGTCGAGTTGATCGGTAATGTAACCATCCACGCTGTTTATAAATTTGTTTCCCAAAACTATATCCTGTAGCTGATAGGCTGTTTGGGCCATAAATATTTTACGGTCGGCAACTTCCAAACCTGGGTTTAAGTCGGGCATTACTTCATCATATTTATGCAGCACTTTTAAAGCCAGGTCAGGGTGACCATCTTTTATCAGGCCATTAGCCAAATCAAGGAATGTGGTTACCAGCACCGGATAAAACATTGTGGTTGACTCATGATCAAGATAACGGGCGTGTTTAAAATTGCCATATCTGAACTTGGTCATCATGTTTTTATACATTACCAGGCTGTTTATTTTGCCTAATTGATCCCTTGTAGAGGTATCCGGTTTAAAAGGTATCAGGCGATAAGTAAAACCTTCTTTATAAAGATACGGCTGCAGCCCGATCAGGTTTTCCTGGCCAATTGTAGTGGTGAAGCATATTGGCCTTACCCAATTGTTATGCGCCAGTATATCAAGCATGGCCAGGTTTTCTTTTGTGATGTAGTTCGAAGTGTATTTCCATGTCATTTCGGTTGCAAGCCTGTCTTTCTGATCGGGT
>DASXMZ010000272.1:0-3520 GCA_036495385.1 Mucilaginibacter sp.
AGATCAGTCCAGGCTAAAGTAAAGCGTAGCAAATAAAAGTAACGTGTCTCCATACAGGGTGTTTAGATAGAAGAAATACATAAACCAATTATTGAACTGCGTAAGCCAGCTAAGCGTGACTGGATACAGTACTTACCAATAGTAGAAACGGCATAGGTATGATATACAAGACAACAAAAGCAAAAATTGTACTAAAAAAATACAATTGTTGTAATAATAATGAAATTATAATAAAAAGTTAACAATAAAGGCCGTAACAAGAATGTAAGGTCAGAAAATGTCGATGTAAGATTTTTTACTTCCTATTTTTTATTTAAAACAACGCGGAAAAATGAGGCGAGAAAGCCTATATATGTATAAATTATTCCCCAAAATTTAGGGATAATTTTACCCGTTTTAATCTCCATTTGATCAGAATATCAATTGGATGGACACCGCTACAACATCTAAATCAAAAAAGAATATATACAAGGGTTAACACTACAACTATAAGCAGATTCCCGGCAATAAAAGTAGTAACGGCAGCTAAAGGGGCATTGGTGATTGTCATAAGCAAAAGCTTTGTTTGAAAATCATGTCGTATGATTACACCAAACGGCTAAATTTTAATGAATATTAATTATAATTGGTTTACAATAAAGTAGTAATAAACTAATGGCACGAACCTCAATTTATGTTTTGCAAGATAAAAATAAATTCAGCTTATTCACAAAGAAGGCGTTATTTTTATATAAAATAAATAAAAAGTTTTCAACAAGTGATAACAAACCTTTATCGCTTCAAAAAAGCGGCAGAAAACATTTACTTACTTTATCTCACCCTAAACCTTTGTCAAACGATAAAGGGCATACATCAACTAATCTAAGTTGCTAATTTATTCTACGACCTTTATACATTGATTAAAAAAATTAAATTCTTACCAGCTTGTTTTTCAACCGTAGAATTGGCTTTTCAATTAAATAATAAGAAATAAATCCAATTAAAAATACAACAAATAAATTCTGAGGAAATTGGTTGACCCAAAAATTAAGTTTTGTTGTTAAAAATAATTGCTGCCAAATGTACAATGAATATGACAAAACGCCGATTTGGACCAGTATTTTGCTATTGAGAAAATTGGATATCGGTGTTGGAACATATACGCTCCATAAAACCAGAAGAAGAATAGCTAGATTATCGAGAGTATTCCCTACCGGTACTTTGTACACTCCTCCAAAATATTGATATATCATTGGCGAAATAATAAATAAAAATATCATCACAAAACAAATAATACCATTATTATAAATAATTTTTAATACTTTTTCTTTGAAATAATTTGTATCCTCAATTAAAGCGCCCAAACAACCCATAAAGATGGTGCCCCCTCCGGTTTGGATCATCATTTCCATTTGCCCCCGGCTGTTCGGTAAAAAAAAATAAGTAACTACTCTTATAAATGGCATAACAAGAATTATAGCTAGTACCAATTTCTTCAGATCGTAGTTATTCAATTTTACAAGCGCAATTGGCCATATCAAATAGAACTGCTCTTCCATGGCTAATGACCAGAAATGGCCAAAAAACCACGAAACATTATCTGTCGATGATAAATGAATATTGAAAAAAACAGAATAATTCCAAAGATAAACTGCCGCCAAACCGACCATTGTATAATTTTCAAAAAGTATTGGAATAAGGAAGATTTTTAATAATACCACTAAGATAATATACAAATAAAATACAGGAAATATCCTGAATATTCGTCGCAGATAAAAATATTTTAAACTGATTCTCCCCGTTTTCTCTTTTTCAATCAACAGCAGTTTTGTTATAAGATAACCACTTATAACGAAAAATATTTGTACACCCAATTTGCCGTCGGCCAACAGTTGAATCACCTCGTTTTTAGTGATGGTGGAGTGCATAGTTTCAATGGCGTGCGCAAGTAAAACCATTATTATTGCTATGGCGCGCAAGCCATCCAGGCTTCTGATTCGTTGCAGCGGCTATATTGATTATCGTAAACCAGCGTCTCCTGATAAAACCTGATCTCACGGTTCGCTGGTCATATTGCAGAAACAGCGGATACCGTTAATAATATCGCAAATAAAATATTTTAGCTGTGAAAATACTTTATTATTTTATTAAAATATATGCGCTAACTTTTTGAGATACACCGCAATATAAAAACAAAACGCAAAACTGGCCTGTTGAATATTTACACCGTACGGCAACCCAGGATCAAATAAAAGACAAATTGAAAATGGTTTCAATTTGTCTTTTTATTATTTTGAGCTGCAGCTAACTACCGCTGTTTAGCCAACTATATTTTGGGCAGTTAATTCTTTTTTTAATTAAAGTTTTATAAACGTACTCCTTCCAACTACGCTTTTATCATTACTATTAACCACCTGTATAATATAGGTTCCCGGTACCAGGTTACTTATATTATCAGCCCAGTTGGGCGACGACGATGTAGTCGATTTAATGACCAAACCGGAAATATTGATTATCTTAATATCGTATAGTGCTGTGTTGTTAGTCTGAACTAAGTGAAGAGCCTGGGGAAGCGAACCCGAACCTGAACTGCTGTTTTGTGCTATCGTCAAATTTATAATGCTGCTTGCAGGATTAGGATACACGTTAAGGTTATTGGTTAATCCTTTACTCAAGTCGGAATATAGCAGAGTTACTACTTTTGAGTAGGTGATATTACCATCGTAATCCTCAAGTTTTAAGCGATAATAATTAGCAGCCATTGCAGGCGCCTTATCGTTAAAACTGTAAGCCCCCAGGTCGCTCGATAAAAGGCCTCCAAGCACGTCAAAAGTTTTTCCGTCGTTGGTGCTCCGTTCAACTGTAAAGTTGGTGTAGTTCGCTTCGTTTACGGTTTTCCAAACTACCTCTGCTCCACTTGAGACTTTGTTTGCTGCAAAATTCAGCAAGCGTAAACCCAGGGCAGCATTCTGGCGCATTACCAGGCTGAAGCGTTTTGCACCGTAGCTTGATGAGTCGCTTTTTACAACATTAAAATTATAAGTTGGATTTTTTCTTATATCAACGGAATCCTTTTTATAAGCATCCACCAGCCAGATATCAAATAAGGCGGGGATACTTTTTGGTGCCGGCATAGACAACTGGAACGAGCCATCGGCACTGGCATTAACGTTTAAGGCGATAGTTTCGCTTTGCGTTGGCAATTTAAGCGTATTAATTGACAACGGTACCCCATCGCTCGACATGCTCGATAAACTAGCTGCACCAAAGCCGGGCTTCTGGGCGGCGTCTTCGTTCATAGCAAATTTGGGGGTCGCGCCGCTATTAAAATTAATAATTATTTCATCAATCTGCAGGCTATCCTGCTTTAGTTTTAAATTCAGGTATTGGCTAACCACACTACTAACCGGTGTACCTAACAGCAAATCAGGGCCTGTTACCTGTACAGTGGTTTTGGCACTTTCATTAAAAATTAATTGGGGGTTTGCGCTTGTTGCCTGTACAAAAAAGCCCTGCCCGCTGGCTATTATATGGGTTGCAT
>DASXMZ010000273.1:0-10170 GCA_036495385.1 Mucilaginibacter sp.
CTGGTGGAAGAAGAAGGCTATGGCTGCGTTGGGCGATAAACACGTGGTAAACATGATGATACCCCAAGTTTCATTTGCGAGGCCATGGCTTAAGTTTATTTTATTTATTATAGCTTTTGGTTTGTTAATTATTGGAGCGGCCGACCCGCAGATCGGCTCAAAAATGGAAGAAGAAAAACGTAAGGGTGCTGACCTGATGATACTGCTGGACGTTTCTAACAGCATGCTCTCTCAGGATATGGCACCGAACCGTTTGGAAAATGCTAAACGAGCCATTGCGCAGTTAATAGAGAATCTGCATAACGACCGCATAGGCATTATTGTTTTTGCAGGCGAGGCATTTGTACAACTGCCAATGACTACCGATTATTCGGCCGCCAAGCTTTTTTTAAATACCATTAATACCAACATGGTACCAACGCAGGGAACGGCTATTGGTTCGGCGATTGATTTGGGTATGAAGTCCTTTGATTTTAAGGATGGAACCGGCAAAGCCATGATTATTATTACTGATGGCGAAAATCATGAGGATGACGCGGTGGCTTCAGCAAAATACGCTGCGGCTAAAGACGTTATGGTGAATGTGATCGGGATGGGTTCGGCTGATGGCGCCCCTGTACCTTTGATCCAGGACGGCAAACAGGTTGGTTTCCATACAGATAGTGCCGGTCATACGGTTGTTAGTAAGCTGAATGAGGATATGTGTAAGGAAATTACTGCTGCCGGTCAGGGTGTGTATGTTAGGGCCACGAACGCTAATAGCGGTTTAAACATAGTTATGGCACAGATTAGTAAAGTGCAACGAAAAACAATTGACAGCAAGAGCTTTAAAGATTTTGAAGACCGTTTCCAGATATTCCCGGGCTTTGCTTTTTTATTGCTGATTATTGAATTTTTTATCTCGAATCGTAAAAGCTTAAGGTTGAGCGGTTTAAAGCTATTTGAAGTTAAAAACACATGAAGCAAATAATCATCATATTATTATTTATACTTAGTTGTTCTTCAATTTTTGCGCAGCAGGAAAAACGCTATGTCAAAAAAGGGAATGATCTCTACCAACAGCAAAATTTTAAAGATGCTGAAGCAAACTACCGTAAATCGGTCGAAAAAACACCCGATAACCGCAAGGCTCAGAACATAGAAGGTAGTTTTAATTTAGGCGATGCGTTGTACAAGCAAAAGAAATTTGCCGATGCCACCGAACAATTTAATAAAATCGCTTCAACCAACACCAATAAAACTGTAGCAGCGCAGGCTTATCACAACCTGGGTAACTCATACCTTGAAAATAAGAAGCTGGAAGAAAGCATAGAGGCATATAAGAAAGCACTGCTTAATAACCCCAAGGATGATGAAACACGTTACAACCTTGCCTATGCGCAGGAAAAGCTGAAAAAGCAGCAGCAGCAAAATAAGGATAACAAGAACCAGAACAACAAGAGTAAAGACCAGCAGAAACAAGACGACAAGAAGGATCAGGACAACAAGAACAAGGATAACAAAGATCAAAACAAACAGAACCAGGATAAGCAGAACCAGGACAAAAAGGATCAGCAAAAACAACAACAGCAACCTGATAAAATATCAAAAGAAGATGCTGAACGGATGCTTGACGCCCTGAACAACGATGAAAAACAGACCCAGGATAAACTGAAGAACAAAAAATTAAAAGGGGAAAAAAGACAAATTGCGAAGGATTGGTAGTTGTTTGCGAGTGGTTGATTAAGTGAGTAGTTGAATAGGTTAAAAATTCAACTACTCACTTAATCAACCTAATCCAACTCAATCAACAAAAAAGAATGAAAATAAAATATTTCATATTAACTTTTTTACTGTTTAATACTGGCTTGTTATTTGCCCAGGATGTAAAGTTCACAGCATCGGTAAGCAAAAACGAAGTCGGTACCGGCGAACAGTTTCAAATTGATTTTTCGGTTAATGGTAATGCCGATGGGTTTACGCCACCCAATTTCAATGGATTCCAGGTGTTGTCGGGCCCGAACGTTTCAACCAGTATGACATCTGTCAACGGCAGCACAACTATGAGTAATTCTTATAGTTACATCCTTGCGCCATTAAAAGAAGGTGAATTTACAGTTGGACCAGCTACGGCAATAGTTAACGGTCGTAAGCTGAGTACGACTACAATAAAAATAAAAGTGGTTAAGGGGCGGCCGGTTCAGCAAAACAGCCAGGCTCAAAATGGGCCAAACGGAGGCGTTACAGAAGGCAATCCGGCGGAAATATCCAAATCGTTGTTCATCAGGGCAATAGTTGATAAACCCGATGTATACCAGGGCGAGAAAATTAACCTGACATACCGGTTATATACACGGTTTGATATTGAACAGAACCAATTGGATAAATTGCCCGATTTGAATGGTTTTTGGAACGAAGATATTAAAAACCAACAGCAGCAGGTACAAATGCACGTGGAGGTTTATAAAGGCATTAGATATAGTGTTGCTGATATAAAACAGACCATTCTTTTCCCTGAACATTCCGGCAATCTCACAATCGACCCTTTAGGAATGACATTTATCGTGAGGGTGCCGGTTCAATCTCATGATGTAATGGAACAGCTTTTTGGTGGTTCGTTCAGGGAGGAGAAAGTTAAAATTAAAAGCACCCCGGTTATCATTCATGTTAAACCTTTACCCGAAATTGGTAAACCAGATAGTTTTACAGGCGCGGTGGGTAACTTTAAGATCGAAGCATCAGTCGATAAAACAGAATTGAAAGCTAATGATGCATTAAATTATAAAGTAAAGGTTTCGGGTTCCGGAAACATAAAATTGTTAAAAACGTTAAGTACAAACTTCCCGGCAGATTTTGAAAAGTACGATCCTAAAATAACCGATACCGTAAATGAAAGCGAAAACGGGGTTTCAGGCAGCCGGTTTTACAACTATCTGTTGATCCCAAGGCACCAGGGCGATTTTACCATCGAACCGCTTAAGTTTTCCTATTTTAATCCGGCCACGAATAAGTATACCACATTATCCACCAAAGCCTTTCATATAAAGGTAAATAAGGGTACATCGGAGAGTAATGTCACTGCCTTTTCGGACGCTGACAAGCAGGATATTAAAGCGCTTGGCAACGATGTAAGGTATATTAAAACTGAAGATAAAGGGCTGGTTAAACAAGGCGACGAATTTTTTGGATCGTTCGGATATTACCTGTTGCTTTTATTAGGTCCTGTTGTATGTTATGGTGCATTTACCTATCGTAACTGGACAATTAAAAATAATAGCGACCTTGCTAAAGTAAAAAACAGGCGGGCAGGTAAAATAGCTGCAAAACACCTGGCGAGCGCTCAAAAACAATTATTGGTCAATAATACAAAAGGATTCTACGAGGATATATTTAAAGGCCTGTATGGATACTTAAGCGATAAGCTCAATATATCATACGCTAATTTGGACAGGGAAACTATTTTATCTGAACTAAGGGCCCGTTCACTAAAAGAACCACTGATAAACCAGTTGATGGATACGCTTGATCTTTGCGAAATGGCACGTTATGCACCGGTTACTCATATTTCGCAGCAGGAAGTATTTGAAAAAGCAAAAGGGATAATTAATGATATTGAAAATGAAATTTAATTGTCGAAAACAGCTACTATACCTCTTTATCGGGATCATTTTGCCGATGTTTTCGTTTGGCAACGATGCGGAGAACGCTCTTTTTGCCAAAGCCAACTCCTATTATGCCAAAGCGCAATATAAAGATGCTTTAAATATTTACCAGCAGATATTGAATGCCGGCTATCAATCGGCTGCGGTATATTTTAATATGGGTAATGCCAGCTATAAAAATGGTGATATCCCTTCTTCATTGCTTTATTATGAAAAGGCGCACAAGCTTGCCCCTGGCGACGATGACATAAACTTTAACATCCGGTTTGCCAATTCAAAAACAACAGACAAGATCGATCAGGTACCGGAATTCTTTCTGGCCAATTGGTGGAGGACATTTATTTTAAGTTTTTCCAGGAATGCAATGTCAATCCTTAGTATTATTTTGGTGTTATGTGCTTCGATTATTTTGATCGTTTATTTTTTCACCGGCTCGGTAATTATTAAGAAGACTTCCTTTTATACGTCCATCATATTATTTTTTCTTGGTATCTTCACTATTTTTATTGCCCTTATGCAAATAAATTATTTCGACGGCCATCGGCAGGCAATAATTTTCAGCAGTTCTGTTACTGTAAAAAGTGGGCCTGTTGATCAGTCGTCAAACCTTTTTGTAATACACGACGGTACCAAAGTGAATGTACTGGAAAATAACAATGGCTGGATGAAAATAAGTCTGGTAAACGGAAATGTGGGATGGATTAAAATGGTTGATGCAAAGGAAATATAACTCATTAATTAAAATCCCCGACATCCAGCGATAATTGAAGACTTGGTGGTATTTAAGACAGTGGAAAATTAGAAGATGAAATAATGGAAATATTTGTATCTTCAAGAATTCTAACCAGTTAACTTCTTATTAACCTCAAATCTTAAAATCATGGATTCTTTGGGCGCGGCCGAAATTACTTTAATTCTCATTGCTTTTATTATGTCAATTGTACCTGCAGTTTTGGGCTATAAAGAAGGCTCAAAAAGAACAACCGGTGCCGCAGGGGGACTAATATTGGGTTTTTTGTTTAGCTTTTTGGGTGTGCTTATAGTATATTGCTCAAGAAGGATAGATGAGCCATTTTATTATAATTTTCCGAATAATTCATCTTCGGCCGCGGATGAGTTACAAAAGTTCAAACAACTGTTGGATAGTGGTGCAATAACAGAACAAGAATACAGCACTCAAAAAGCGAGGATATCAGATTCAAACTGATACTACAGCCTGTTTTTGGAATATTCATTTATATCAGATAGATTTATAAATGGATCATAATGTTTCTCCCCAATGGGACACCATAAAAATTTTTCTTTTACGTTGGTTTTCGCTCTATCTGATTTTGATCTTTTTGTTTTTAAGCAATTACCTCGAAACCTATCATTTCCTTGCGTTTTTAAATTATCCGTTTCACGATTTTACCGTTAGTCTTACAAGGCTCGTAGCACATCTGTTTTTTAAAAAGGGGTTTACAGCACATGTTGAATTCAGGGATTATTACTGGACTTACGTGGCCTCTCTGTCATACCTGTTTATTGCGGCAGTTATTGTTATTGTTTGGACGATAACAGATAAAGCCGAAAAAAGCAAGAAGTTTTTCGCTTACGCCATCGTTTTCGCCAGGTACTATTTGGCTACAATATTGTTAGGATACGGTATCTCAAAAGTCTTGGGCGACCAATTTGGTCGGCCGGATTTTGCGGCTTTAATTCAGCCCCTTGGGAACTTCGATTCGCATGGCTTGTTCTGGGAATTTATGGGCGCGTCAAAATCTTACCAGGCATTTGCCGGACTTGTCGAAACCATAGCCGGAATATTACTGCTATTCAGACCAACCGTTACCCTTGGTTGTCTTGTCGCCCTTGCGGCGCTGACAAATATTTTAATACTTGATATTGCGTATGACACATTTGTGAAAGTAAGATTGTTCTATTTTATACTTTTAACTATTTTTATTCTCCTTCCCGACTTAAAAAGATTATTTCAAATTTTCATTTTAAAACAAAGCGCGTCGTTAACTACACCTCCGCCTATAATTGAGAATAAAAAATACAATTGGCTATTATTTACGACGAAATTTTGCTTTATCTGTTTTGTGATATTTATAATTTTAAGAAAGCATAAGGAATCATATCCACTTTATCATGATCCTGCAAATAGGAGTATTGCAGGCGTTTATAAAATAAATGAATTTTATCTCAATCAGCAATCACAGCAGCTAAGTGATTCTATAAGGTGGGGTAAGATGGCAATAAATAATTATTTCCCTATTTTAAGCGTACAATTCGTTGATGATTCTATTGCTGAATACTATTTCAAGTCTGATACAATCAACAAAATTATTGACCTGAACTCCTCAAAAGACCCGCAGTTCAAGGCGCGACTTCACTACACAAATGGTAGATCGGGTGAATGGATTTTTGACGGAACGTTTAAAAGTGATTCCATCCATTTTACTTCAAAGAAGATCAAAATGAATTTTAATCTTGAAAAAAAATACAGTGAAATAATATGGGATTATGATTTTTAGATGGGATCCGAAGCCCTTGCATAGCTATTACAAAAACAACAACAAATACCCGGCAATTGATCCTCCTAAAATAATAAAGGCAGTATTGATTGTTTTAAACCTGAAAAGAATAATTGCACTGCAAACTGCAATAATAATCGTTCGCCAGTCGCTTATGCTGTCTTTTCCCATTTGGTAGCAAACAGCACCAATAAGGGCTATGGAAGCGGCATTCACCGCATTTAAAAATGCGGCAAATAGCTTCGACCCTCTCATTTTACGCACCAACGGATTCATTAAAGCTACAAATACAAATGAAGGAAGAAATATCCCGACAGTGGACATTACCGCGCCGTTGAGACCATTTATTTGATACCCAATAAATGTGACGGATGAAAATACAGGTCCTGGGGTAAATTGCCCGACTGCGATTGCATCTATTAATTGTTGGCGCGAGATAATACCATGTGCAACTAATTCTGAATCGAGGAATGCGAATAACACATATCCGCTTCCGTAAAGTATTGCCCCGATCTTCAAAAACGATAAAAATAAGCGAACGTTTAAGGCGCCAAAAAATCCACCGCCCGTTGTCCCGGCTAAAAAAAGAGGGACAAAAGAATTCGTAGAATTTAGTTTTTTAAGCCTGATTGCTGTTAAAAACATAGCAATAAACCCGGCGCCGAATAGAATTATTACTTCCGAAAAATTTAAAAGGCTAAGCACTAAAGCCACGATGCCGATTATTCCTAATTCAATTGTTTGAAATGATTTTCTGGCCAACGGGTATATTGCCGCGATGATGACCGCAATAACAGCCGGTTTAATGCCGTAAATAAACGGTTGCACCTGTGGTAAATGCCCATAACTTTTGTACAACCACGCCATGCAGCCGGTTATCAGTACAGCGGGCATTATGAAACAGAAGCCAGCAATTAATAATCCCTTCCAACCGCCGCGCTCATGACCTATATGGATTGCCATTTCGGTGCTGTTTGGACCTGGAATAAGGTTAGTAGCCCCAATCAGGTCAAGAAAATGCTGTTCGCTTAACCACTTCTTTTTTACAACAACCTCGTGCCGCATCATAGCAATATGTGCTGCGGGGCCACCGAAAGCGGTGGTGCCTAATTTTAAGAAAAGAAGTGCTATTTCCTTGAGCCCGTTTTTTTTCACGCGGCAAATATACTGTCGGTCAATAGCCGGTAACTATTTAAATTGATTAAATTATTTGCCTGATGTTTGTGCAACCGGCTCGTTAAGTTTATAATATTCGCCTTTAATATTTTTTAAGCTATCAGCTTTTACTGGCCGCGCGATACGGATGGCTTGTAACGTCTCGTATTTTTTTCGCCAATCTTTTGGATATTTTTGGGCAAGTTGTATGGTATCTGTTTTGCTGTAGAAACCAAGTATATTTTGCTTCAACGGGGCAGTAAGGTTGTTATATTTTGTGTCCGAAAGTTTATCCATAAGGTCACCATAGGTCTGATCGGCAAGCGAATACTCACCTATCAACGTCGGATTGCCCGTATCATAATCAATGTCGGGCAATATAATCTTCGTACCGTGCAGCCTTGCCAGGTCATTATCATAGTGCACCAGCACGGTATCAAAACTTTTGATAAATAGCTTTTCGCCTTCAGGTCCGACATCGCTGATTTTTAGCGCTTTAAAGGGTCCAATTTTTGGAACTATACGGACAAAGAACGATAAAACACTTGCCTTGAAACCCGGCTTTTGTCTTTCAGATCCAAACTCCTTGTTGAATTCCTTTTTACTCATTTTATAATGAAAGCTGCGTGCGTTGGCACTTGGGTTTTGTTTTTTTATATCATCCTTCTTAATTGTCCAGGCAGTGCGGGTTACCGTGGGCAGCAGGCTTTTTACCGACCATCGAAAGGTACCAATGGCAAGCGTAAGATCATCAAAAACAGAATTGATATCCTGCCCATATGTTTTAAGAAAAGCCCGCTCCAGCACCGGTCTTGATACTTCGAAACCTATAAAATCGTGATAATTTTGTGATGCGTAGTTTCCTTTGGCTATTTCGAGCACATCAAATGATATTTCTACACGGCTATGCGAGGTACGATCCTGCTCGTAAGTTACCCAATGTCCAAATTTTTTTTTCATGTCAGGGTAAACAACGGGCACCACAAAATTAGTCGCCAGCCAATGCCCATACTTATCACCCATGTAATGACATAATGCGCCTATCGCGAAAGCGTATTCATTAAGGTTTTGTGATTCGGAAATTAACGTTTCTACAAAATCCCCGCTGCGAACATAGTGTGAAAGGTTGGTAAAATACACACTTCCAAAAGGAAAATATCCCATATCGGCAATTAAGCAGCCACCATAGGCATAAGCATGGGCCTTTTTCAGGTCTTCATCTGTCGCCGAAGGAAATTTTGATTTTAATAACGGCTTAATGCTTTTTTCCCAGCTTGCATCAATGAGCGCTTCATGAGTAAGAACAGAATATGCCTTTGTCGATAATGGGGTCACCAAAGCAAAGAAGGCAAGAAGAAAAAGGCACTTGCAGGATAAATGGATCTTCATGGTGTATAACAATACAAAGGATTGAAGGCAAAAAATGTTTTAAGATATTATAATAATATTATTATGGGGTTATTAATTAGATACGTTGATTTAATACCGGGGTTGATTTCAGATAATTAGGAGTATATAAATTAGACTAATTGACAGATTTTGTCAAAATAATATTTCAGCGTAATCGGCCAGGTAAATAAGTCAGGAGCTGCCTGTTGAGAATATTCACGGACATAATTTTCAGACATCGGTTAACAAAACAAAAAGGGTGAAAGCTTTTAAACTTTCACCCTTTTTACAATTTGTTCTACTTAACTATTGATTACCACTAGCAGGTTCATCTGCTGGTGTGCCTACAACTTTATAGGCTATATTTCCGTTAGTGTCGCGGGTTTCCTGATAATAATAATCATCCGGCGATACATAAAAAGTTTCATTATTAAGCTTTATTTTCCGGGTTCCATCCGGCAGTTTGTCATATACATCGCCAATTTGCGGGAGCGGA
This sequence comes from Mucilaginibacter sp., assembly GCA_036495385.1. GTDB lineage: Bacteria > Bacteroidota > Bacteroidia > Sphingobacteriales > Sphingobacteriaceae > Mucilaginibacter. The sequence continues at coordinate 9,201 of DASXMZ010000273.1, forward strand.
GCGCTAGTGCCAGCACCAGCACTATTATTGGTATTCAATTGTCCGTCCTTACCGGCAATTATATAAGTTGTGCTACCGTCGTCCTTAGTAACCTGCTGGTAATAAACACCGTTCAGCTCATAGTATTGGTCTCCATTAATCGTAATCGGTTGTGCACCGGATGGTAACTGTGTTATTTCTGCACCCAGCGGAGGTTGAACTACGGTATACTGGTCATTATTATACTGATAATAAAAACCATTGCTATAATAGTATGGAGCACCACCCCAATAAAAAGGATAATAACCGTAGGGCAAAAATCCTACGCTAAAACCAATGTGTGGCCAATATAAGCTGCCATAATACCCACCATGCCAATAATAACCGCCATGGTAGCCCCAATAGCCGCGTGCGCCCCAATAGCCAGGACCATAATAGCCAACACGGCCAACAGCACCATATGCACGGCCGCCAACATAGCCGCGTGCGCCAACGCCAACAGCAGCATAACCGCGGTTAATTGGGTATCCATGATTAACAACACCTACGCGACCATTGACGCCTCCTCGGTAAGCTACGCCGCCTCTATAACCTACACTGCCACGCGAAGTAACCATTGTACGGCCGCCTGCAGTACCGTGTGCTATGCCTATGCTTCCTCTCGGCGCCGACATGACATGGCCGCCAGAAAAACCACCACCGGCATGGCCACCGGAAAAACCACCGCCAACATGGCCGCCACCACCGCCGCCAGCATGACCACCGCCGCCACCACCTCCGTGGCCGCCGCCGCCGTGCTGAGCGCTAGCCGGAATAGCTAAAAACAAACATAATATTATACTTAAACTTGCAAATGTGAAATATTTATATGCCCTTTTCATAATTGTTATTTATTACATATTACAGCTTTTTGTTTGCTGTTATTGAATAGACTGTAATTCTTACAAACGGTTTAATGATCTCTAAATTATTCTTTTAAATTTATCAGACC
>DASXMZ010000274.1:0-3597 GCA_036495385.1 Mucilaginibacter sp.
GTATTTCTTCAGCCTGCTTTCTTTTAAAAGTGGTCAAGTCCCAACTTTTATTGTCAGGAAAAAAAAGTTCTACAGCATCATCCATTGTTTTGGGAGCCTGCGGGCTAGTAGGATTAACACCTGCTTCATAACATTTTCGCATTAATATCGCATCAATGGAATTTGTTATTTTTTCAACTAGCGCTGCAATAGGATTAGACTGTTGATTTTCAATAATCCCGTAATTGCTTTCATTATCTCCAAGCGGGTGCCAATTTTTTTGATTGTTCAAAAAGGTATTTTGATTAATCAGCGATTCAAGCTGACTTTCAGTTTGAGCTGAATAGAGATTAAAAAACAATTTATTGAAATCCATTACACAAGATTTAGCCGTGTAATATATTGATAATTAACATGAAATTATTTTAAACTTTATCAATGAGTGTGATAACACTTAAAAATATATTAAACCACTTGATTTACTACGCCCCGCTGTCCGCGAGGATCGAATAAACTCAATTAATAATTGCACTGGATTCGATATTGTCATGGTCCATTGTCTATTATTTAGGTTTCGAATAAACCTTAGCTTTTCGTTTTAAGATCGCCAGTCACAAAAGTTATAAGCGACGATGCTGGCTATTGTCGACAATGCACCAAGGGTTCTGGGTATTTCGTCGGAGTCGTCTAACGTTATACGACCAGAATAGTCGCCGGATCTGTCAGGTAGTACCTCCGTATTCCAAAATTTTACAATAATTTTTGTCAGTTCATCCAGATTGGCTTTCTGTCCCTTCTGTTTTGTCAGCTGCACAAAGTAAGCCTCCGTACTGGCATTTTTGAAAACAATCTGTTCGGCCACAGCCTTAAACCCCAAGCTTCGGGACAATTTCTTCCATTCACGAGAGCTCAACGGAACCGCAAACTGCTCTGGCTTTAACAATGGAAAAAGCTCCACAATAATGATATGACCGTCTGACTTTATAGCGCTTTCACAATAAGCTATAGTCTCTGAAATCTGATCCGGCGTTAGCTCATGGAGGACATTGGCAATTACAATAAAATCAAATTGGTTCTGGGGGGGATTTCCCGTTACTGTAACTAATTCCGGATATGGAAAAGATTCAAGCACGGTTTCGATCTTTCTTCTTGGAATATCAACGGGCTCATACAGGCACCAACTTAAGCGCTCTTTCTCATTTACTCTTAGAATTTTATTTACGTCTACCAACAACCGACCTTCTCCAGCGCCATATTCGAGAACTTTAATCGGACCACTAAGCAATTTATTTCTGAATATGTCATACAGTTTCTGCGATTGGAGATCAGGTTTCTTTGACTTTGATGGAGCGATCACCTCGTAGTTGAAAAGGGCTGTAAAAGTAGTAGTTAGCAATTCATTGAGATTGGCAACATTGGCGGATGCTATCCGAAGAAGCTGATTATCATATGCGTCAAATAATTTATAGGACGATATGAGTTTCGCATAGTTTTTTTCAAGTAGCTGACTTGTTCGTTGTGGCGGCTTCATCCGGGAATGACGGTCATACGGTATGATCGGGGGAAAATCCTCCGCCGTTTTTTCAAGGTCGAGATAATTGACCGTATCCGCGTATACAGAAAATATAATATGTGGATGATGAGTAGTTATTATCGTTTGCGCGACCCGATCCTTAATAAATTCCAACACGGCTGAAATATACTCTGGGTGGAGATGGTTCTCAATCTCATCAAACAACAATAATTCCGGCCTTTTATAATGCACAAGCATCAACAGTGAGAGAAGCACTTTTTGGCCCTCACTCCAACTGCCATAAGGAATAATAATATCTCCCGTGAATACCAGGTGAAATTCAAACAATGGTAGTTTTTGCTGAGGTGTGCTGATGCCAAAATATAACCTACCCTGCGTCAGTTTTTCAAAAAGACTCACTATAGGATTAGAACGAGGTGCTAAAGCAAGTTCGGTGACAGGAAATTCCGTCAAAATTTTAAGACGGTAAGCTGCTTCTAAAGGATCGTTCCACCTATCAACATCAAACTCTTTAGCCTGCCGATGGAGTTCATAATCCAAAAATTCTCCTGCCACCATCTCCAACGCCTCTTTAATTTGAAATCGAACAAAGAAATCAGAGAACCCTTTAAAGTGGTTCATGTTTTTATTATTCACTTCCTGAGCAGTAGACGTGCCTTTAGAAAGTTCTGTGATCGCTGCTATCTTAGTAATGAGTATAACCGGGTCAATCTTTGCTCTCTCATCTGAAAAATTACAAAAAATATCGTCTGCGGTTTCTCTAAGTACGCCTCTATCTTGTTCTTTGTCCAGCATTTCATTTCTCTTAAGAACGATTCTTTGGACACGTTTGAGGATATAGGTTTTACCTGAATGATTTTTACCGCATATGACTGTTACCGCACCCTTATCCCTTGCAGGTTGCGCAACAATAATTTTATTTTGCTGCACCCATTCTGCATGCTTAGGGAATTGAATTTCAGTAAGGGACATGTTTAGCGAATTGAAAATAATAAATTCAATAAAATTATTAAATAATATTAAAAGGTACGATTTTTCGTTGGCCTTTCACAATAAAGGTCTTAAGATATAGGTGAGTACCTTTATCTCATCACCCTTTCTTTTGCTACTTTTCTTTCAAAAGAAAAGTAGTCCGGGCATACGAAAGCGGGGCAAATCTTAATAGTTTGCCCGGCTCTCGTTCAATTGTCTCTATAACTCAATTACTATTCCGTCCTGACAGTCGGCAGCTTCGCTTTCAGCTTCAGACCGGCTATCAAAAACAAGATTATTACCCTGTTCATCTGTAACGATGATAGCATATTCCGGGCCACCATGCGTTTCTATAATAATATAGCTCATTGCTTTAAAAGTTTAAAGGGGGATTGCTCCCCCTGGTTAGAATTAATTCAATTCAAAAACTGTTTCGCCGTGTTTGGCGTAATCCCTGCATAAATTAAAGGCAGACTGCGTTTTATTGAAGCCGTTACCAAAAAGGATGGATTTTAATTTGGCTTCATCATTCTTGTAATGCATCACATTTTGAAAATAGCCTGTGATCGCATTGTACGCACCGAATAAAGTTCCTTTCGTGGTTGCCATCTGCTGGGTTTCGTTGCTGAATGCATATTCGCAAACCCGCTCAACGGTATTGATAAAACGGCTCGAATACTCGTCTAAATTTTCGTCGTCCAATACCTTTTGCAAAACTTCTTTACTCGGCGCCATTGCCTGCTGCACCAGTTTCAACACCTCTTTATCTGTAATACGAATTTGCGCCCACTGGTTAAAGATGCCGTTTAACTGTTCGGTCATGGTGTTGGATATGCCCATTACCTTATGCGCCTGCAATAACCGCTCCTTCACGCTTTGGGTATGGCGTATTTTTATAGAATTGGTCATGTCATTTAAGGCAGCATGCAAGGTATTGTTGCAAACGATGCGGGTGGGGGTAAATGCTGCGGTGATGCTGCCGAAACCATCGTGAGAGGTTGTAAGAAAAAGGTACTTCTCAATCAAATCGTCTTTCCCTACCTTGATATAACCCGGTAATTTTGCGGTTATAAAAATCCGTTCGCCGTTCCCTAATGCCCCGGCTGTTTCGT
>DASXMZ010000275.1:0-3220 GCA_036495385.1 Mucilaginibacter sp.
GTCGAGGTCGTGTGGGTGCTCGGGCGCTGCTACGGCGTCGAGCGAGACCAGATGAAGGACATCATCGAATCCATGCTTAGCACGACTGGCTGCAGGCGCTTTTATTTGGTATCTCTATCGCAGTAGGCTTAACTCCCGAAATGTTGCCGATGATTGTTACTGCTAACCTCGCCAAAGGTGCAGTAAACATGTCAAAACGAAAAGTTGTAGTTAAAAGATTAAATGCCATACAAAATATCGGCGCTATGGACATTCTTTGCACTGATAAAACGGGTACCCTCACAATGGATAAGATTGTTCTGGAACGGCACCTGAATGTTTATGGATATGAAGATAATGAGGTTATGAAATGGGCTTACCTCAACAGTTTTCATCAAACCGGGCTTAAAAATTTGCTTGACGTAGCTGTTTTGGAGCATGTTGATATACATTCATGCTTAAAAGAAGGGCAAGCTTACGAAAAAGTTGATGAGATTCCATTTGATTTTCAACGGCGACGTATGTCTGTCATTTTGGAGGGGCCTGATCATAAACACCTGTTGATCTGTAAAGGGGCGGTTGAAGAGGTGTTAGACCTCTGCTCGCATGCATTTGACCCGGGAGAAGATAACAGCCTGCAAATAGAAAAAGATGATGTTATCCCTATGGATAACAAAATGAGGGAAACTGTGCTGAAAAAGTCCAGGGAACTTAATGAGGAGGGATTAAGAGTATTGCTTGTTGCTGTAAAAGAATACGATGAAAGGCCCTTAAACTACAGCAAAGCTGATGAAAAGGACATGATATTGACAGGCTTTATCGGTTTTCTGGATCCGGCAAAGCCATCTGCAACTACAGCAATAAAAGCCCTGCAAAAATTAGGGGTAAGCGTGAAGGTGCTTACCGGCGACAACGAAATTGTTGCCAAAAAGATATGCAAGGATGTAGGAATTCCATTTACCGATATTTTATTGGGTCGGGATCTTGAAGCAATGAGCGATGAAGATCTCATCAGTCAAATTGATAATGTAAGTATTTTAGCAAAATTAAGTCCCATTCAAAAATCAAGGGTGGTAAAGGTTTTACAAGCAAAAGGACACACGGTCGGTTTTATGGGCGACGGTATTAATGATGCCGCCGCTTTGAGGGATGCAGATGTTGGTATTTCGGTTGATACTGCGGTAGATATTGCAAAGGAAAGCGCAGACATAATTCTTCTTGAAAAAGATTTAATGGTTCTGCGCAAAGGCGTCATTTACGGTCGCCGCACCTTCGGCAATATTATTAAATATATCAAAATGACAGCAAGTAGTAACTTTGGGAACATGTTTAGCATGCTCGGCGCAAGTGCGTTGCTTCCATTCTTGCCTATGCTGCCCATTCAAATCCTGATCAACAATTTATTGTATGACATTTCTCAGATTTCAATTCCATGGGACAAAATGGATGAAGATTATATTGAAAAACCACGTAAATGGGATGCAGGCGGCATTGGAAAATTTATGATGTTTGTAGGCCCCATAAGTTCTATTTTCGATTATGCCACTTTTGCCGTGTTGTGGTTTGTTTTTAAAGCAAACTCACCACAACATCAGGGCTTTTTTCAAACTGGCTGGTTTATTGAGAGTTTGCTGTCGCAGACCTTGATTGTGCATATGATACGCACGAAGAAAATACCATTTATACAAAGTTGGGCAACTGCACCTGTATTAGCGTTAACCACAAGCATAATGGCTATTGGTATATTTTTACCTTTTTCGCCTTTGGCATCTGCATTTAAGCTGGAGCCTATGCCGCTGATGTTTTTTGCATGGTTAATAGGGATATTGTTTGCTTATTGCTTATTAACCCAACTTATTAAAACATGGTTTATTAAGAAATTTGATCAATGGTTGTAAATTATAGAGACGCCCCGACAAATCAGGGCGTCTCTATATCGTATAGTTGTACTTTACACCTGCGTTCAACTTATTCAATTTTGCAAGTGTTTGATTTACCTGCGTTTTCCTGATTAAAACCTGTATAGCGCAATTGTTGTCGAAAGCCTGGCTTACGATGTTAAGGTTATCTTCTTTTATGATTCTCATTACATCATTCATCTGCAAATAATCAAATTCTACGGTATAAACATCATTAACCGTTTTCTCAATAATCACAGCTTGTTTAAGTGCCTCTTCAGTTGCGGATTTATAAGCATTGATCAATCCAGGAACACCGAGCAAGGTACCACCGAAATAACGTACTACAATGACTGCCAGGTTGGTAAGATCACAGGAAAGCAAGGTATTCAATATTGGGCGTCCGGCGGTTCCGGATGGTTCGCCATCGTCATTCAGACGAAAAACTGACCGGTCAATACTTAGACGCATGGCCCAGCAATGGTGGTTTGCTTTAGGGTGACTGGTTTTTAATTGAGCAAGACAAGTTTTTAATTCGCTTTCGGAATTTACCGGGAAAGCATATGCCAAAAATTTACTGCCGCGATCGCGGAATATTCCTTCCGAAGGTTTTTCAATGGTATGATAGGTGTCTTCAAACAGCATTAAATTATTATGAATTTGCAATAACTATTATCGCGATAACAGCCAGTACTATGCCCGCTTTATTCAGCAGGCTCAGTTTTTCTTTAAAAATAATTAGTCCCGTTAGGGTGCCTAAGACAATTACGCCAATATTTACCGCCGAAAACACGGTAGAAGGATTGCTGGCCATAACCTTATGCGCTTTTAAATAGAACAGGATATTGCAAAAATTAACAGTTCCTAACATCCAGCCTAATGGAATATGCAGCCACGAAAACCGGATCTTTTTCGCCATCACCCGGTAAATTAAACCCAATAGCGAAAAAATAAACGCCAGCACAAAAACAACAAAAAGTGAAGTGTTGTAGGCAACTGCTTTATTTAAAGCCATTTGTTTAAACAAAACGTCGATAACCCCGAATCCTACAAAAACCGATAAAAGGTATATCCACGCATGTGCTGATACCTTTTTTACCCGACCGTTATTTTTTAATGGGATTGAACATGCGATTGCAATAAATCCTAAAATGATACCGACTAATTTTAAAGTTGTGAGGTTCTCGTCAAAAAGCCGAAAAGAAGCGATAATTGGAATAAACAGTGACAGGCGTTGCGCAACGTCCGTTCGTACTATGCCAGATTTCCTGATTGAAATTGCCATCACAACAAAAAGTGAAGTGTTGTAGGCAACTGCTTTATTTAAAGCCATTTGTTTAAAC
>DASXMZ010000276.1:0-1501 GCA_036495385.1 Mucilaginibacter sp.
AATCAGACCATTATCGGTGGGACTCGAAATTAAGTTGTTTCCAACAGAAACCGTATCGTTATACAGCTTTAACTCGATTATTGTCCCAGCATAGGCATTTAAGGCCCTAAGTGCGTAAACATGGTTTGCGGCATAAAAATACTCTGTCCCCGGACCGCTTTGCCTGGATGACGTAGAAACATTATAATACATCTTGCCATTGAAGGTTGTTGTAGTTCCAGTGAGTTTGATGGATATGGTGTCCTTAGTTCCATCTTGTGTAAAGTCAAGGTATCTCCATGAAGACCCTGCCGTGACCGGAAAATAGGAATTGGCAGACGATGGCTTGTTGACTGAATCCTTTTTACAACTGGTATAACAAAGGACCAGGAGAGCCAAAATGATGAATAAATTTCTTTTCATTTTGTTTGAATTTTATGATTATATAGTGAATATATATTTGAGTCGCGGTTATCAATTGATATGATAAATGTACCTATTAATTAATGTTAAACAATAGGTTTTTACCTTGAGTATTAATACAATAACTGAATATGGACAACAAACGGCTATTCCGGGATTTTTTTCAAACGCCGGCTTGATTAGCTAAAAACCTTTATGCAGGGAGCATTTATTTAAATATGATAAGGAAAGGCAATTCGGAAAAAAGGCAATGCCAAAGTCAGACACATAAGTATTTGCCTTTGGCATTCAGATGGTCGCGACGAAATTAGCTATAAAGTAGCCGCCGACAGTTAACTTATAAAATGATATAAAAAGACCACCGCGCCTGTGTACGCGGGCTTGGTTTGTCCCTCTATCTCCATTTCAACACCGATGGTAGCCTTTGTAACGCCTCTTAAATTAACAATAGCGTCAAGTTTAGCTTTGAGTCTTACCCGGCTGTTAACAATAACAGGAAGTGCAAATTTTATGTTTTCTATTCCATAATTGATCTGCATTTTTAGGTTTTGCACATCAGCAATCTGATGCCAGAAGTACGGAAGCAGCGATACCGTTAAATAACCATGCGCAATGGTGGCCTTAAAAGGGCTTTCAGTTTGGGCTCGCGTTGCATCGGTGTGTATCCATTGATGATCGATTGTAGCTTCGGCAAACATGTTGATTTGCTGTTGTGTAATGACATGCCAGCCAGAGACGCCTATTTCTTTACCTAACAAAGTTTCAAATTCGGAGTGGTTTTTAATTATTACCATAGGTTGATTCGCTTTTTATTTCCTGAGGGTTTAATTCGGCTGTAAAATTAACATTGTTGAGCAATAGTGAATTATATCTTTGAAATTGTTTAAAAAAATCTAGGCTATGGTTTAAACTTAAATGTCATGCACCCAGTGCATTGTGTCCTTTAAATCGTGATATAGCCTTTTAAATAGAGTAAAGCTATTGTTGTACGTTTGATGATTTAGTTGGCTCGGCGTGATGCTTTTTTCCTGATTAGCATATTTTTGGTCGGCATCATAACCGATCCCGAATGCTTCCATAGCCAAATATATCGCGCCCA
>DASXMZ010000277.1:0-4026 GCA_036495385.1 Mucilaginibacter sp.
GACGTTACCGAAAAAACAAATGCGCTACAGTCTCTGCAAAAGAGTAATGAAAGGTTTGAATATGTTACTAAAGCCACCTCAGAAGTTATTTGGGATTGGAATTTGGTGACAGATGAAGTTTATTATTCTGACAACATAAAACACTTATTCGGCCATACGCCTGGCACCAATAACGATAATCTGCCGTTTTATTTTGAACATGTGCACCCGGAAGACAGGGAAAGAGTGGTTCTTTATACCGACCAGGTAAAATACGGCGACATGATAAACTGGACGGAGGAATACCGGTTTAAAAAGACAAATGGCGAATATGCTTTTGTGCTTGATAAGGGGATCGTTGTCAGGGACGAAAATGGTGTAGGTGTGAGGATGATTGGGGCCATGCAGGATATAACTATTTTTAAGCAAAACGAGTTGCGCATAACGCGTCAAAATGATCAATTAATGGAAATAGCCCGGATTAATGCTCATGAAATAAGAAAGCCGGTTGCTTCTATTTTAGGGCTGCTCCAACTCTTTGATAAAAAATTCATAGGTGACAATTCAAACGGCGAAATACTTGGCCTGCTTGAAGTTGCCACCCAGGAACTTGATGAAGTAATCAAACGAATTATCGACAAAACGATTCCTTAATCTGATAATTCAGGGTACATTGACGAAGTGTTAAATAATGTACGAGGTCTAATATTAACTCTCCGGGTACTTCTTCCTCATATAATCGGCCGATTGCTTTACCAGGCTTTCCAAAACGTCGAGATTAACATCATCCAGCTTCTTTACAAAAAGACAGCCTTTTCCTGCTTTGTGCTTTCCTAACTTTGCAAGCAACTCTTCCTGGCCCGGAAAACCAGCCAGAACGTATAAGGACAGGTTGCCTTTACGGGGAGAAAACCCGCTTAAACAGATATCGCCTTCATGGCCACTTCCGTATTTATAATGGTATTTACCGAAGCCAACAATGCCTGGTCCCCACATTTTAGCTTTTTCACCGGTAACCTTTTCCATTAAGTGAACAAGCGTAAAACTGTCGTTTCGCGCTTTTTCATCCGCAACGTTATTCAAAAAACTTTCTACGGTTACTTCCGTAGGTTTTGTTTTCATCTCGGCCATGGGAATTATTTTTAAGTAAATATAACCATAAGACTTTTGACTACAGACTTTCGACTTTCTTACATCCCCGCTACCTGGTCTTCTAACTCGTGGTACCAATCTTCGCCATATTTGCGAATGAGGGGGGCCTTTAAAAACTCGTGTACGCGTACTTTAAGTTCATTGCCAAACGAGCATGCAGGGCTGCAAATACTCCAGCGATCGTAATTAAGCACATCAAATTCAGGGTATTTGGTTATGCGGATTGGGTACAGATGACAGGAGATTGGTTTTTTCCAGTTAATGGCGCCATGCTCATAAGCTTTTTCAATGGCGCATTTAGTGATGCCGTTTTCAAAAATAACGTAAGCACACTCCTTATTTACATCAACACAGGGCGTTGTGTAGTCGCCTTCAAAATCTTTTACATAGGTGCCGACTTTCTCAATGGTTTTAATTCCTTTGGCATTCATAAATGGCTTTACTTTTGGATATATTTCGTTCAAAATATCCAGTTCGTCAGCGTTCAACGGAGCACCTGAGTCACCTTCAAGACAGCATGCGCCTTTGCATTTATTCAAATTGCAAACAAAATTTTCCTTTACCACATCCTCATGCAGCAATACATTGCCAACTTCTATCATACTATTTACTTAAAGGATTTAACGGGTATTTCAAATCTTTTGCACCTGTTAAGTCCATTGTTACACTTCCTATAACCAATTCAACATGCGCCTTTACCGGTATCCTGTTTTCGTCATCAGTTATCCAAAGGTACAGCTTACTATCTTTTCGGAATACACGGCCCGGGATAATTGTGGGACTAAACTTGAGGCAATTAAATTCACCCATCGGGCAGCTTGCTTTTTCTTTTCCAACATAGGTTATCGTAAGGGTATGTACACCATCTTCCAGAAAATATTTCAAATCAAATTTGTCGCCTATGTGAAGCTTGGAGACGTCAATACCCCGTGAAAAGTAATACGCCGACAAAAAATCAAACACCTTTCCCTTAAATGGAAAAGTGCCTTTTGCAGCCGTAATTTTATCATCCTGGTGATTAAATGTTACGTTATCCGTATGCCGGTAATTCGCCTCGCGCCGATTCTCTGTATAAAAATAGGGTTGCAGCGTCGTTTCGTCCACATAGGTCTCATACCGATTACGCACTTTATAAAAAATATCAAAAGTACCCGCGGTTTTTCCATCTGCTATGATGTGATAAGCGGGGTGCCCGTCAAATTTTTTATCGCTCTGTTCCACGCGCAAGTTTGCTTCCGCGCCAGTAAAAAAACCATATTTTAATCTATAACTTAATTGTTCACCGGCTTTAAAAACAGGTTCATCTATCTTAACTATATCCTGGCTATAGCTTTTGTGGAAGCCCGTTGTTATGAAAAGTAATATTAAAACGAAATGCTTCATCTTTTTAGTCTTAAGTCCATAGTCTTGAGTCCAAAGTTGAATTTTTTCATAATTAACCTCGATTATTTACTGTATGTTTTGTGCTAACTTACTATCCCTATTCATTAATTGACTAAAGACTAGAGACTTTATACTCCGGACTCAAATCAATCCTTCTTCTTATAAATTGGCACTGTTGAACAGGGTTCGCCAAACATGAGGCTCTTTACAACGGGTGTAAGCTTTTTTGTAAGTTCCACATAGGCAGAAACCGGTACCGGTATGTCGCCGCATCCTTTCAATACCAACCGTTGATCGCGGTATTGCTCCACTTCCATCTTCGCAATATTTTTTTCAAAAAGCACTGTCTCCAAAACCTCTTCATTCCCGAAAACAACTTCGCGGGCAAATGGGGCAAGCCTGTTTGCCAGCAACATATACGCCCATGCAGGCACTATAGCATCTGCAGTACAGGTTACTGCAACATACTTGTCTTTATATTGTGACCAGTCGTGTGTTTTTACAAATTCCCTGAAATCCTTTTCACGTAGTATGAGTCCCTGGAATAAATTGTCGGCTATGTCATAAACAACACGCTCGCCTTCGGGATAAAAAGAAGCCGGATCAAGCGTAACCAGGCCGCTTTGCGCCACTTTATTTATTATAGTTTCCTGTATTTCCATTATCGTAAAAAATAAAAAAGCCTGGAACAGCTATAACGCTATTCCAGGCTACAAAATTACCTTTTATTTTTCTTATAAGAATTTAGCTCTGTAATCTTTTACATTCGCCTTATCTTTCAGGGCATCAAATAGCTGTGCATCGGCACGCTGTAACAACGCCTGGCCCAATTGTTGTTTTTCCCTAACAGCGTTTGTAAGCGGAGCTGGGTTTATAAAACTATCCAAAACAAATACGTACACCCCTTGCTGACCTTCAACAGGTTCAGAGATTTTGTTTGGCTTGGAACCAAAAACAGTTCCGATAAGCGTGTATTCAGCTGACGATCCCGGGATAACGGGGTTTGCAAAAACTATATTCTGTATTGGATTAACTTTAGTGCCTGCTTTTTGTGCAACCTGGTCAATTGATGAGCTGCCCGATAAAGCCGATTTAAATTTATCTGCTAATAATTTGGCTTTAACTTTGTTTTTAACCATTGGCTCAATTTGTTTTTTAACAAGATCGAGTGATAAAGTGCCTTTTGGCTTAATTTGCACTAAATGTGCAACGATGTACTGATCGCCTGATATATAAACCTTATCTGCAAAATCGCCTTTTTCGGCGCTAAATGCCCATCTGACAATTTCGCGTGCATTTTCAATTCCGGGTACGAATCCGGCAATAGCGGTTACGTCTGTTGCCGATTTCTTTGCAAGGCCGTCTTTTTTAGCCAGCTCGTCAAAGTTATCTTTAGTTAGCGAGGCCAAAAATGTTTGGGCCTTACTATAAACAACGGTCTGCGTAGCGCTGCTGGCTTTCAACGGCAGATCGACAATAGCTATTTTCTCAACTTTTTCAGATCCTTTCTGG
>DASXMZ010000278.1:0-4120 GCA_036495385.1 Mucilaginibacter sp.
CTTCATAAGATAATTTTTTTAAACCTGGAAGGTTCGTATAAGCCATTAACCTTTCAGGACAAAGGGGCCTGGGCGGTTATACTGGGCTTAATTGGCATATTTGTTGGTGTTTTGATAGCCATTGTCAAAGCGCAAAAGTTCGTGCGATCAAACGAGGATAAGCGTCGCCGATAGAATGGGGTCGACAAATCGCTTTAGTGTTTTACGCTTTGTGATTCGCTATCATGCGCCTGAATTAACCAGGTATTTACGGAGGTTAACGATAAAACTCAAGAATTCCATTTGTCCAGTTTCCGGCTATATGACTTTTATCCGCAAGTACACCTTTCCAGGGCCGCATGATGGAAAGATCAGATAGATTAATATAACGCCCGATCATCCTGTTATCCTCATCAAAACCAGCGTCAATCAATCCTTGCCTTTCACCGTCTTTCCAATTGAACAGGATATAAACTCTGTTTATTTCTATTTGGATAGTTGCTTCGCCGGCTTTCCATTTGCCAGGCGCATCATCCTTTATAGTTTTATCCGCGCCACCATTCCACCTGCTATTCCATTTTCCGGCTATCAAAACTGCCACTTCATTTCTATCTTTTCCTTTTAAAATATTTTGTGCGTTTAAAAAGGTTGCATCGCTAGCAAAGCTTAATACTTCATCACTATCAGGATTGGGAACATCATGAACTCCAAACGGGTTTCGTACCGGTTCTTCTGTTTTAATTTTATCTTTATTCATAAAAAATTATTATTACAGGTCGATAAACAAAAGACAAGGCAATCCAGCTATTGTTTAAAGTTTCCATATAAATTCATAGCGGGTTGTGATAAGCTTCCCCTTAGATTTGAACATCCTTTACGAATTCACTTTGCGTATTACTGAGTTAGTGAAAGAGTTTGACATCATATTATCATCCTTATATAATTTAGGAGAAGAAAATGATTTGGTTCTGGTTGATTGGAACGGTGATTACATTGTAGACATAAAAAATAAGGTTCAAATAAAAGATTACCTTATGTCTTGGTGGAAATAAGCCTGAATGCTGATTCGCAAAATAAAAAGAGACCCGCAACTTGCGAATCCCTTTTGTGGCCCACCCGAACTCGACCCAGACACCAAAAGATTATGAGTTTTTCACCCACCTGTTACCTTCGTTTTATAATATGATTTGTAGGCAGCAAGCCGTTTCAACAGGCCTATATTATCGTTTATTATTTTGGCCGATTCCGCCTCGCCTGCCGGCAAAATGATATACCCGAATGGCCCTTTCTTTTCTCCCAGCACCGTATTTCCCGGGTTACCTACTGTGGGGCCTTCGTCCATGTTGAGGCCGCCGATGTCGGCGTTATTTAAATAGGGAGCATAAAACATATAATGGGGGCCGTTCATTGTCATTACTTCTTTATTTGTCGGGTTCCCGGTATATCCGCGCATTACCGGCGCCAGCATATAAGAAACACCTGATCTTGGGGGTGCCTTGTATACGCCCTTCCTGATCCGGTCTATCACTATGTCTTTAATCTGCGTAGCTGTATATTTTCCGGACGCCCTCATAGCCGCCACGTCCCGGTATACCGGGAAAATTGCTTCTGTTCCTGCGGCGTCGAAGCTGATGGGCATCGTAATATCTTTCCTGAATTCTCCCCACTCCCATTCCGTCCGGGTAAGAAAACAGATAAATCCATTCGTTCCCTTTTTATCCATATAATAGCCTTTTGCTGGGTCTAATAAGTAAATGGTAGCCCCTTTACGCAGATGAGGGGGCAGTGCGCTCAATGCATAGTCGCGCTCCAGGTCAACCGGCATTTTTTCAAGCTTCGAGTCAGCCGTTTTTTGGCAAAAGCCCTGCCTGGGTAATAGTAAGCCTTGGGAAGCTATTAAAAAGACGGCAAGGAGTAAAAATACCTTCTGATTTTTTGTTGTTAAACTGATAGAATTATTCATAATTATAGGGTTATACTGAGGTGATGGTTTTTAATATTGTAAAACTATCGGATACAATCCTATTTGGTGAGGTGGTAAAATGCCAATTTAAGGGGTCGTTTGCGACATTTGGCTGGCGGTAAACTTCAATTGGGCCAAAAACAAAAAAGCGAATAATCCTGAGATTATTCGCTTCCGTGCGCCCACCTGGGCTCGAACCAGGGACCAAAAGATTATGAGCGTTTATGTCGTAACTTTTTTTTTGGAAAAAAGGGGCTTTTCCAGGCCCTACAAGTACAAATATAGACTATTTTTTAATATAGTCCAAATCAATTGTGGCGATTTTGTGACGATTTCTTCCTAAAAATTGGCGGCCATCTGTATTCAGATACATTCTGTGACGATTTCGCGAAACAGGAAGCTTGACATTTATATTTCAAAATGAAGGATCGTGACATTTGCCTTGGGAGCGACGTCCAGCGAAACTTCGTTTAACTTTACCTTCAACGCGCCTCAAAGTGACGGTAGATGCTAATCAAAAGCTAACTGAAAAAAAATCAGTACATACCAACGCATTGCAATGCGTAAACAACTGGCAGCGGATAGCCTTTGAAACGGTCAAGGGCGGCGCACCAAAATAAAAAAAACAACGTGCGCCGTTAATATACCCTTTACCGTTTCAACTGCGGTGCTAATTTTGTGAAAGCGTGCTGTGCGATAATTATCCAGTTACTTTAGATCCCGCTATAAAACAATAGGATATTTTATATCTAGCTAAAAACATTTCCTGGAAAGCTATTTTTTAGCAGGTGTTTTACGAAGTTTAACTCCTGCCTTTGCGGCGAGGCTGGCAGCGAATGGAATATAGCGCAATAGCACGTGATGCAATGAGCCGCCTGCCGCAGTCCGCTTTCCGACGTTTTCTACTGCTTTCATAGCCGGTTACGTTATAGTCGAGTACATAGTTATATACGTCAGGCTACAGTATATCTTGCCAGCGATATTGGTATGCTTTAATAATCACGTATTAAAAGTCCGACCGCTTTTTATGCTTCAATTTTCTCCTTTAACTGCTCCACTAAGTCATAATAGAGCGTTCTAATTGCTTCATTGTCTTTTTCAAGTTCAAACTGTTTATAAAGGGCGTGGTTAAGTTCACTTTGTATCATCAACGCTTTATTTCCTAAAGAAATTAAACTAAAATAATAGCTTGGAGGTGCTTTGTCGAAGGATGATGCCAGTAATATTCCCGCAACTTCATCCATCGCAGTTTTAAGAATACGTGTATTTTGTCCCTCGTTAAACATGAACAACTCTGGTTCTATATCGAACAGTTTACTAAGTTTTAACGCAAGTTTTGCCGATATATCAACTAACGAGCATTCCAGTTCTTTAAAAGTACTTTCGTCAATTTGTAACAATTTAGCAAGCTGGGCTTCGGTGATGCCTTTTGCTTTGCGGGCTGCATACAGTACCTTATTCATGATAAATTGATTTTGTGATATTCCTTATTTTTTTGTAAAAATAAAAATAAGTGCATTTAAAAGCAACTAAATTATAGTATAAAACCATTTTAATTGCTTATTTATACACTAATAAGTGATTATTGGTTTATTTCAGCTTACTTATATTAGCATTAAATAGCCTTAAACGCTAATTAGATGGCTGAAAAACGCAGTTTTAACAGAATAAAAGCAGTGCTTGCAGAACACGGTAAAACCAATATTTGGCTAGCTGAACAATTGCATCGTAATAAAACTACAGTTTCGAAGTGGTGTACTAATGACATGCAACCAACTGTCGAATCGTTATTCGAAATTGCTCAGGTTTTAGATATGGACGTGAGATTACTCTTAGTGTCATCGCGAAAATAGTTCGTTGGTTGCTGCGCTTAGATAATTTTGCATTATGGCGTTTTTCTATTCTCGTTTTCAATATGATTACTTTTCTAATCATGAAAACTCTTAGTACGGTATTATTGGACTGCGGCTTTGCTTGACGGTTCCTACTAGCAGAAAAAGAAAAAGTTGAACTTTTAAAAGGTAAAAATTAGCAACACAACAATCTAAAACATATCATCACAAGGAACGCCGAAAGCGTTCCTTTTTTTGTAAAAAATAATACCTTCCTTGCGCTCGGCGCCGGGAGGTTTTTCCTAAACCTTATCACAAACAGGCTGTTGAGCAGCCTGAATGAGAA
>DASXMZ010000279.1:0-3256 GCA_036495385.1 Mucilaginibacter sp.
ATTTTTTCATTGAAAATTCTTTTAAGAAAACCGTCGCGATCTTTTGCGGGTAACTTTTCCTGGTTTTCCTGGTACTGCTTCAAACTGGTGTCGCTTGTAGCAGTGCCAAGGCCTGTTATATGTTTTTTATTTTTTCTTGTAAAAGCTTTTTTTGCCTGGGACTGAGATCCTTATTATTTGCGATTTCTTTGTTTACCGAATCCAGTATTTTCTCAGTTTTAACCGTTTTGCCTTTTGAGTCATGAACCGAAACTATCTGGTGCCCACTTTGAAATAAAACCAGGAAATAAACAATGCTGATAAAAATGTACATTTTTACAGGATGCAGGTACTGAACACACCTGCCGGCCATATACTCGTTGGTAAGGAAACCAGGCTTAAAAAACAAGGGTTTTAGCGTATGAAAAAACTGGTGATCAAAGTGAAAGTAATCGCTTATGGCATGGTTCATCATATGGCCAAAGCTTTCCTTTATTTCCAGGTTCTCCTGCCCGCAATTATGGCAGAATTTTCCCTCTAAAGTAGTACCGCAGTTAAGGCAATTGTTTTCATGCCTGTAATGTTTCTTCATTGGCGGGTATTGCTTTGTATAAGTTAAACAATAACTAAATTATTATGAGTTGATATAAACGCCACATCTTCAATGGATACAAATATGCATAATCCATTTTTTGGTAAGTAATTTAAACGTTACTGCTAACATGTTTCACCACTGCACTATACTTATTTCTAAACACGAAAGGGAAAATAATCGCAATCACCAAAGCATATCCTGCAAAGCTAAGCCAGATGCCGTGCCAGTCCTTGCTATGGTCGGGCATGGTAAAATACTTATCGATAATTAAACCGCTTATAATGCTTCCAAAAAAAGCACCAAAACCATTTACCATCATCATAAACAAACCTTGCGCACTACCCCTTATCTCGGGGCTGATTTGCGTTTCGATAAATAAAGAACCTGAAATATTAAAAAAGTCAAATGCCATCCCGTAAATGATACAGGACAGAATTATCATCCATAGACCTTCATCAGGATTGCCAAATGCAAAAAGGCCAAACCGGAATGCCCAGGCTACCATACTGATCAACATCACATACTTAATCCCGAACCGGTGCATAAAGAAAGGAATAGCTAAAATGAACAATGTTTCAGAGACCTGCGATATGGACATAATGATTGCGGGATACCTGACGGCAAGCAGGTTTTGGTAGGCTGCCACATTTTTAAAGTCGTGGATAAAAGTGTCACCATAAGCATTTGTAAGCTGTAACGCGGCGCCTAAAAGCATCGAAAAAGCAAAGAAAACTGCAAATTTCGGAGTCTTAAATAACACAAAGGCGTTTAACCCAAGCAAATTTACAAGCGACTTGTTATCAGACCTATGTAGCAGCGGCGGGCATTTCGGAAGAGAAAATGCATAAACACCAAGCGCCAGGGCGACTGCAGAAGCAATATAGAATTGATTTGCTGAAGTTTCGTTGTGCGAAAGACTCACCGTAACCAATGCTGCAATAAAGCCGATAGTTCCCCATATACGTATTGGAGGGTACTCTTTTATTACATCGATATTTTCCCTTTTTAAGGCCGAATAAGCAACCGTTATCGATAGTGACAAGGTTGGCATATAGAATACCATATTCAACAATATCACCCAAAAAAAGGCTGAAGGATTATTTACCAGGGGCAAGGTGAACAAGGTACATGCACCTAAAATATGCATAATGCCATACAATTTTTCGGCGTTGATGTATTTGTCGGCGATGATGCCGGCAAGAGCGGGCATAAAGATTGCTGAGATACCCATGGTTGAAAAAACAGCTCCGAATTGTGCACCGGACCATTGCTTATTTTGAAACCAGTAGGCCCCAATAGTGATCAGCCACGACCCCCATATGAAAAATTGCATAAAATTCATCAGAATTAAGCGAAACTTAATACTCATAAGGGGCCGGTTAAAACAGTATGTTTAACAACTAAATTAAAACCGGAAAATAATGAAATAATGTGAAATCAAGAAACTATTACACGGGGATAAGCTTAACGGATTAGGTTTGAGTAATTGCTTTAGTCACATTTAAAGACGTTAAAATTTAAGATGCCTTTCGGCGATTAAGTTCGTCGCGTATTTTTGCTGCCTTTTCGTATGATTCTTCCGAAAGCGCCTCCTTTAATTTCGTTTTCAGTTCATCAGTGCTTAACGTGGTAAATCCGCCGGTGGGCCCTGCAGATACCTTTTCTTCCTGGTTTTCGTTGATGTTTTCGAGGTAAACAAAATCATTACCCTCAATTACAATGCCCGCGGTTGATAAGATGAACTCATAAGTATAAATAGGACAATCAAATCTTACAGCAACAGCAATGGCATCAGAAGTACGTGCATCTATTTCGACTACTTTCTTACCATCTGAACATATTAGTTTGGAATAAAATATGCCATCCACTAAATTATAAATTATAATTTCCTGGACGTTTATATGGTAGGCCTGCCCAAAACTTTTAAACAGGTCGTGTGTTAGCGGCCGGCTTGGTGTCATTTTTTCAATTTCAATTGCTATAGCCTGTGCTTCAAAACTGCCAATGATTATAGGAAGCCTTCTTCGTCCGCTAATTTCACCTAAAACCAGGGCATAGGCACCAGACTGAGTTTGACTGTATGATAAGCCAACTATATCCAGCTTTATTTTTTTCATATCATTACCCATCACTACAATATTATTTATGCCGAAGCTTTATATTCCTTAATTGCTGTAATTAATTTTGGTACAACTTCAAATGCGTCACCTACAATGCCATAATCGGCTACCTTAAAAAATGGAGCATCAGCGTCCTTATTAATGACAACTATCACTTTCGATGAACTAACCCCCGCAAGATGTTGTATGGCTCCCGAAATTCCCACCGCAATATACAAATTTGGGCTCACAGCTATGCCAGTTTGTCCAACATGTTCGCTGTGAGGGCGCCATCCAGCGTCTGACACCGGCTTTGAGCACGCCAAGGCGGCGCCCAGTAAGTCGGCCAGTTCCTCGAGCATTGCCCAGTTTTCGGGTCCTTTAAGCCCACGCCCGCCCGAAACCACAATATCGGCATCAGGAAGTGCTACTTTACTGGTTGAACGTACTATTTCTTTGATAATAGTTTTAAAATCCGTGTCTTTTGTTTCCGCATTAAAATCCTCAATTTTTGCCGCCGATCCTTTTTCAACGATTTTATAGGCGTTAGAATTTAAAGATATAACCTTTTTTGCTGACGTTA